>DASXRB010001117.1:0-5895 GCA_036506875.1 Kribbellaceae bacterium
GACGTTCCCGTCGTACCGGACGGAGTTCCAGCCCGAGCGGCCGATGTACGCCATCACGGACACGTCGTCCGGGTGGGTCTTGATCAGCTCGTCGGCCTCCTCGCGGTTCGCCCCGCACTTGAGGCCGACCGAGCCGCCCGGCGCGGAGCCGAGGAAGGCGAAGATCTTGTCGCTCACCTTCGCGACGGTGTCGCCCTCCCACGGCTCGTCCGGCCATGCCCCCGGCTTGGCGAGGCAGTAGGCCAGCAGCTCGTCGTACGTCATCCGCACCTCCTGTCCCTCAGCATGTCAGCACCGATCACGGTCGTTCGACCTCCGCGAACAGCGGGCGGCCGATGGTGGGGTCGGCGATCAGGCGCTGGAAGTCGGTGGTGTTGCGGGAGATCGAGATCAGCAGCCTGCCGGAGGCGAGCTTGATCTCGGGGTGGCCGAGCGGTGCGTAGCTGAGCACCTTGGCGTCGTTCTCGAACGGTGCGCGCAGCGCCCGCCGCGCGGTCCACGGCCCGGTCGGGCCGGGCGCGGACCAGGTGTAGACGAAGTCCGCGAGGTCGCCGCCGCGTTTCGACACGGCGACGAACCCGTCCCCGACGTGCTGCACGGACAGCGTCTGGGACACACCACGCTCGGCGGGGAGCACGGGGGCGGCGTCCTGCTCGTCAGCCTGCCAGCTGCCGCCGTCCCACCAGCGCCACTTCCGCCGGTCGCCCGGGTCCTCGACCGGCGCGCGGGCGACGTACAGCGCGCGGCCGAAGGTGAGCGGCTCGCGGGCGCGCTGGGTCCCGTACACGTAGAACCAGTCGCCGGCGACGGTGGCCGCGGAGCCCCAGTTCACCTGGTACGGATCCTCGTCGTCGGGGGTCAGCTCGACGATCCGGTCCAGCACCGGGACCCCGCCCGGCCGGATGTGGAACACCGCGGCCGAGCTGCCGAGGTGGGTGAAGTCGTACGAGCCGAACCCGTCGCGGCGGATCCGGGAACACAGCACCACCAGGCCGTCGAACCCCGGCCGGTGCAGCACGGCCACCGACATGGGCCAGCGGACGACGTTCGTCCGGACGTCGGGGATCACCGGGCCGTGGTCGGGCTGGACCAGCACCGACACGCAGGTGCCGGTGCTGACCACCATCGAGTTCGCGACGATCCGCGGCTCGACGCCGGCGCCGCGCACCGTATCGCCGAACAGCCAGGCGATCCGGCCGTCACTGAGCATCCCGCTGGCCCCGATGTCGGCGGCCTGCCAGTCCGGTGACCGCGCGGTCTCGACCAGCTTGTTCACCGCTGCGGCCGACGTGTTCGCCTCCCCCGGCAGGTGGCTCGCGGCCGGACATCCCGGCACCAGCCGGCCGACGGGCGCCGTGGTGGGGCTCGCCATGGGCGTCGTGATGACGCCGCGCCGGGCGCCGGTCTCGTCGTCGTGCTGCCGGCAGCCGGCCGGCAGTACGGCCAGCACCGCCGTGAGGAGCACGATCCCGGTCCGGCGCACACGAAACTCTGACACCGCCGGCGCCGCGCGCACCAGCCGTGACCCGATCAGCCCTTGACTCCCGCGTTCACCATCTGGCGGAGCTCCTTCTTGAGCTCGGAGACCTCGTCGCGCAGCCGGGCGGCGATCTCGAACTGGAGCTCGGCGGCCGCGCTGTGCATCTGGTCGGTGAGCTGCTGGATCAGGTCCGCCAGGTCGCTGGACGGCAGGCCCCCGGCGATCTGCTTCGCGTGCTCGCCCGCCTTCTCCCCGCCTGATCTACGCTGCGCGAGCGCACCCGGGACCGGCGCCTTGCCGCGGCTCTGCGACCGGCCACTGCCGAGCAGCTCGGCGGTGTCGGCGTCCTCGCGGGCCAGCATGTCGGTGATGTCGGCGATCCGCTTGCGCAGCGGCGTCGGGTCGATCCCGTGCTCGGTGTTGAACGCGACCTGGATCGCGCGCCGGCGGTTCGTCTCGTCGATCGCCTGCTCCATCGACGGGGTGATCTTGTCGGCGTACATGAACACCGCACCGGACACGTTCCGGGCGGCGCGTCCGATGGTCTGGATCAGCGACCGGCCGGAGCGCAGGAAGCCCTCCTTGTCGGCGTCCAGGATCGCGACCAGCGACACCTCGGGCAGGTCCAGGCCCTCGCGCAGCAGGTTGATGCCCACCAGCACGTCGTACTCGCCCTGGCGCAGCTCGCGAAGCAGCTCGACCCGGCGCAGGGTGTCGACCTCGCTGTGCAGGTAGCGGGTCCGGATGCCCATGTCGAGCAGGTAGTCGGTGAGGTCCTCGGACATCTTCTTGGTCAGCGTGGTGACCAGCACCCGCTCGTCGCGCTCGGTGCGCAGTTTGATCTCGTGGATCAGGTCGTCGATCTGGCCCTTGGTGGGCTTCACGATCACCTCGGGGTCGACCAGGCCGGTCGGCCGGATGATCTGCTCGACGTGCCCGTCGGACTTGTCCAGCTCGTACTGCCCCGGGGTCGCGGACAGGTAGACCGTCTGGCCGATCCGCTCCAGGAACTCCTCCCACTTCAGCGGCCGGTTGTCCATCGCGGACGGCAGCCGGAAGCCGTGGTCGACCAGGGTCCGCTTGCGGGACATGTCGCCCTCGTACATCCCGCCGACCTGCGGGACGGTCACGTGCGACTCGTCGATGACCATCAGGAAGTCCTCGGGGAAGTAGTCCAGCAGGCAGTGCGGAGCACTGCCCTTCGCCCGGCCGTCCAGGTGCCGCGAGTAGTTCTCGATACCCGAGCAGGTGCCGATCTGGCGCATCATCTCGATGTCGTACGTCGTCCGCATCCGCAGCCGCTGCGCCTCCAGCAGCTGCCCGTGCCGCTCCAGCTCGGCCAGCCGGTCGGCCAGCTCGGCCTCGATGTCGGCGATCGCCCGCTCCATCCGGTTCGGGTTGGTGACGTAGTGCGTCGCCGCGCCGATATAGAGCTCGTCCTCCTCGCTGAGGATCTCGCCGGTCAGCGGGTGCAGCGTCATCAGCCGCTCGATCTCGTCACCGAAGAACTCCACCCGCACCGCGAGCTCCTGGTACACCGGGAACACCTCGAGGGTGTCGCCGCGGACCCGGAACGTGCCTCGGGTGCCGGCGAGGTCGTTGCGCGAGTACTGCACCTGGACCAGCCGGCGGAGGATCTCGTCGCGGTCCATGTCCTCGCCGACCTTCACGTGCACCATGCGGTTCAGGTACTCGTCGGCGGAGCCGAGGCCGTAGATGCAGGACACGGTCGCGACCACCACGACGTCCCGCCGGGTCAGCAGCGACCAGGTCGCGGAGTGCCGCAGCCGCTCGACCTCCTCGTTGATCGAGGAGTCCTTCTCGATGTAGGTGTCCGTCTGCGGGACGTAGGCCTCGGGTTGGTAGTAGTCGTAGTACGAGACGAAGTACTCGACCGCGTTGTCGGGGAAGAACTGCCGCAGCTCGTTCGCGAACTGGGCGGCCAGTGTCTTGTTCGGCTGCAGCACGAGCACGGGGCGCTGCAGCCGCTCGGCCAGCCAGGCCACGGTCGCGGTCTTACCCGTACCGGTGGCGCCGAGCAGCACCACGTCCTGCTCGCCCGCCTTGATCCGCCGCTCGAGGTCGTCGATCGCGGCCGGCTGGTCGCCCGACGGCTCGAAGTCCGCCACCACCTTGAGCGGCGCGACAGCGCGCTGCAGCTCGGAGACCTGTCTCATGCCTCCCACCGTACGGCGCCCCTCCGACAGACCGTGCCGGCGGATGCCGGGAGGACCGCTACATGCTGTCCCACATGGAGATGATCATCTGCTGGATCTGTGGGTAGTACCGCTTGAAGACCTCGTTGCGCAGGGCGGCGTCGGAGGCGGTGACCAGGCCGTCCTTGCGCTGGAACGCCTGGATCAGGCCGCGGAAGACGATCGGCTTGTGAGTCTTGGTCTGCGACGCCGGGACCACCGCGGAGAAGTTGATGGCGTAGCACTTGACCAGCACCGGGCGCCGGCACGGGATGTACCGCCCATGTGCCATGGTCACGTGCTGCAGGTTGTTCGACTCGACGTCGGCCAGGTGCTCGGCGAACCCCTTGGCGTCGTACAGCTCGGTCTGGCGCGCCCACATCCAGCCCTGGACGCTGCCGCCCGGCCTCGGCAGGGTGTAGTTGGCGCCGTTGTTCTTGTACGTGGTGTCGCGCACCCAGCCCTTGGCGGGCGTCAGGTAGACGCCGTGCCCGACCTCGACCTGGCCCGGTTTCGGCACGTACGTCCGGGTCGGCGACGGGCTCACCGACGCGGTCGGCTGGTCGGTCGGCAGGTCCGTGGGCCGCGGGTCGGTCGGCCGCGTGCCCTGCGGTCCCGGGCCGGCGGCCACGTCCGTGTCGTCGCCGCGCGTGACCAGCAGAACCGCGCCGCCGAGGATCAGCAGCAGCGCAAGCGCGCCGCCGGCGATCGCGACCAGCCGCGGCGTGTTCGACTTCCTCGGCGGCCGGTACCCCAGCGGCATGCCCAGCGGACCCTGGCCGGCCGGGCCGCCGTACGGGCTCTGAAAGGGCGCGCCACCGTGCTGGGCCGGCGGACCCCACGGCTGGGCCGCCGGCGGCGGTCCGACCGCCGGCCGCTGTCCGTAGGGTCCGGCCGGACCGGGGCCCTGCGGCGGCCCGTACTGCTGGCTCATGTGCGCCTTCCTGTGCTCAGTACTACTGGCTCGCGATGACCGACTTGAGCATCACGCGGGCATCCGCGTAGGCGTCGTCGTAGTAGTCCGGGCGCGCCTGGAAGTCCATCGCGGTGACCACGCCGTCCTGCCGGCGGAAGCCCTGCACCACCCCTCGCATCGACACGCCGGACGGCAGCACGGCCGAGTAGGTGATCGACACGCACTCCACCAGCACGTTGCGCGGGCACTTCAGCCGCTGCGTCTGCGAGGCCTTGGTCCCGGTCGCGCCGAGCGTCTCGCCCTCGAAGATGCGGATCACGTAGTCCTCGGCGCCCACGTTCTTGCGCTGCCGCACCCAGAAGAACGCCCGCAGGCCACCCTCGGAGTCCATGTTGACCAGCTGCTTGCCCTGCTTCTCCGGCTTGTAGACCTTCCAGCCCTTCTTCGGTACGACGGACACCCCGTACGCGACCGGGATCGCGTTCGGCGGCGGCGTGTACGTCGACTGTGCGGATGGGCGCGTGGTGGCCGTAGCGACGCTGGGCTTCTGTGACGACGGGCCCGGCGTCTGCTGGGTCTGCGGCGCCTCGTCGCCGCCGAGCACCTTGAGCGCGACCACGCCGATGACCGCGACCAGCACGAGCGCGCCGACGATCGGCAGCACCATCTTGGGCAGCCCGCCGGTACGACGCTCGGGCGCCGGCGGCGGCTCACGTCGCAGCGACGGCGCCTCCGCCGGTCCTCCGTCCTGAGCCCACTGCGGGCCGGGCGGCGGCGACGCGAACGGCGCGGCGGGGGGCTCGACACCCGGCCCGGGCGGCTGCCCGGGCGCGAACCAGGTACCGGTCGCGGTCGGGTCGGCACCCTGGCCGGTGACGAGGTGCGCAGGCGGGTCGACCGGGTGGTTCCAGGGCGAGGGCGGGAGCTCGGGCTCCTGCTCGACCTCTTCGGGTTCGGACCCGGGCGTCCGCCGGACCCAGGGGTTCGGCTCCCCCGGGCCAGAGTCGGACCGCCTGCCGTTCATTGGCTATCGAGGACCGAGTTGAACATCGTCTTCAACTCGGGCTTCAGCGTGTCGATCTTCTTGGCGTCACCATAGAAGCGAACCACGGTGGTGATGCCCTCCTTGTGCTCGATCACGGCGTCGAACCCGACCAGCCTCACCGAGCCGTTCTGGGTGGCCAGGTCGCCGCTCCACGTCTGGCTGTAGACGGCGACGACGTCGGTGTCGGCACCCGCGTCGGGCTTGTTGGTGCGCAGCTCGCCGGTCTTGACGTTCGACAGCGAGCTGTCGGACTTCTCGC
>DASXRB010001118.1:0-2254 GCA_036506875.1 Kribbellaceae bacterium
GTGCACCGGCACGATCACCGCCGGATCGAGCAGCCGCGCGGCCTCCACGGCGAGCTCCGCGGTCAGCGTCAGCGGACCGTCGATCAGCACCGGCGCCCGGGCCGCGCCCGTGAACAGCACCGCCACGTCGATCGGCCCGGAACGCCCGGCGATCGCGGCCACGTGCTCGATGGACGCGTTGTCCCCGGACACGTAGACCGTGGGCAGGCCGTCGCCGCCGAGCAGGAACCCGGTCACCTCGCCGAGCAATGGCTCGCACCCCTCCGGGCCGTGCCGGGCCGGCAGCCCGGTGACTGTCAGCGTGCCGCCGCCGGGGCGTTCGAACTCGTACGACGACCAGGGCGCGAGCCCGGTCACGCCCGCGAGCTCGGCGGCCGCGTCCGGTGTGGACAGCGTCACCGGCACCGATGGAAGGTACGCGCGGCCGGCGCGGTCCAGGTTGTCCCAGTGCTGGTGGTGCGAGAGCAGGACGGCGTCGACCGGGCCGAGGCCGGCCGGCCGCAGCGCGGGCCCGGTGTACTTGGTCATCACCCGGTTCGGCAGCGGGTACTCGCCGGGCTCGTCGAAGGTCGGGTCGGTCAGCAGGCTCAGGCCGCCGATGCCGAGCAGCGCGGTCGGTCCGCCGATGTGCGTGATCGTGAGTGTCATGCGGACCACCCTCGCCCGGCAGCCCGTCGCCCACCATTGGCCCGCAGGACACACTTCGTTAGGATCGGGCCATGATCGAGGCTCGCAGGGTCGCTGTGCTGGCGTTCGAGGGGATCAGCCCGTTCCACCTGTCGGTGCCGTTCCTGGTGCTCGGGGACCGGTACCGGACGAGCACCGGCCTGCCGCGGTACGAGGTGACCGCGTGCGCGGAGCGCCCCGGGTCACTCCCGACGAACGCCGGCTTCGCCGTCGGCGTCGACGGCGGTCTCGACGTGCTGGGCTCGGCGGACACGGTGATCCTGCCGAGCTGGGACCCGGAGCGGGAGCCGTCCGGCGCCATGCTGGACGCGATCCGCGCGGCGCACGAGCGCGGCGCGACCGTGGTCGGGCTGTGCCTCGGCGCGTTCCTGGTCGCGGCGACCGGGATCGGCGACGGCCGCGACGTGGTGACGCACTGGAGCTGGGCCGACGAGCTCGCGTCGCGCTATCCGGCGGTGCGGGTCCGCGCCGACGTGCTGTGGTCCGACCTCGGCGACCTGGTCACCTCGGCCGGGACCGCCGCCGCGCTGGACTGCTGCCTGCACCTGGTCCGACGCGACCACGGTGTCGAGGTGGCCGAGCGGGTCGCGCGCGCGATCGTGGTGGCGCCGCACCGCAGCGGCTCGCAGGCGCAGTACATCCCGGTGCCGGTGCCGGACGACAACGGCACGGACCCGGTCGAGCGGGCGATGGTGTACGCGCGGTCCCGGCTCGACCGGCCGCTGCCGCTCGACGAGTGGGCGTCGTACGCGGCCATGTCGCGGCGCAGCTTCACCCGGCACTTCCGCGCCCGCACCGGGGTCAGTGCTCAGCAGTGGCTGCTGCACCAGCGGCTCGACCGGGCCCGGCTGCTGCTGGAGACCACCGACCTGGCGGTGGAGCGGGTCGCGACCGAGAGCGGGTTCGGCTCGAGCGCCGCGCTGCGGCAGCACTTCGGCTCGGTCCTCGGTACGACGCCCCAGCGGCACCGCGCCGACTTCGCCCCCCGCTAGACGATCGCCGCCACCGCCTTCACGGCCTGGTCGACCTGTTCGGGGGTCGTCACGATGCTGGTGCCGAACCGGAGCAGCGGGTCGTCGTACGGCGTGACGCTGGCGACGACGCGGTGCTCGGCGCGCAGCCGGTCCACGGCCTCGCGCGGGCTCAGTGCGGCGACCCGGCACATCACCAGGCCGGCGGACAGCTCCGGGTCCTTCGGCGTGACCACGGTGACCGAGCCGACGCCGGCCAGGCCCTCTTTCAGCCTGGTGGCCTGGTCGCGGATCCGCGCGGCGATCCGGTCCCGGCCGATCCCGGTGTGGAACGTGAACGCCTCGGCGAGCGCCCAGCGGTGCTCGTACGAGTGGAAGCCGCCGGGCGTCGCCGCCATCCCGGGGCCCTGCGGCTCCGGGCCGCGCGGGAACGAGAAGCTCGGGATCAGCGGCGCGACCGCGTCCCAGGCCCTGCTCCACAGCAGCCCGGTGCCGCGCGGACCGAACAGCCACTTGTGCGTGCCGGAGGTGAGGAAGTCGCAGCCGAGGCCGGTGACATCGGTGTCCACGGCGCCGAACCCGTGCACGCCGTCGAC
>DASXRB010001119.1:0-1870 GCA_036506875.1 Kribbellaceae bacterium
AGGAGGCCAAGTCGGCCGACGTCGAGGCCGGCGAGGCTTCGTCGTACTCCTCGCAGGCCGCTCCGAAGAACGACGCTCCCGCCGAGGGCGCGCTCGCTTCCGACGAGGCCCTGCAGGCGCTCCGCGAGAAGCTCACCGGCCAGGCCTGAGCCTGACCACCTGCGAACCCCCGCACTCCCGCCGGAGTGCGGGGGTTCCGCATGTCCGCGCTACTGTGCGAGGCGCGTCCCGGGCTCAGGAGACGAGTTGTGGATGCGTGCTCCGGAAAGCGCTTGCCTGCAGCGACGATCCACCACTGAGTGCACACTCAGCCGGTAGCGACGGGCGGTAGGGTGGCGCGCGTGCTGAGGGTCGGGTTGACCGGTGGGATCGGGTCGGGGAAGAGCGAGGTGTCGCGGCGGTTGCGCGCGCACGGCGCGGTGGTCGTGGACGCGGACGTGCTCGCCCGCGAGGTGGTTGCCCCGGGCACCGAAGGGCTCGCTGAGGTGGTCGCTGCCTTCGGCAACGACGTGCTCACGGCCGGCGGCGCCCTGGACCGGCCGAAGCTCGGCGCGCTGGTGTTCGCCGACGACGAGGCACGCAAGCGGCTGGAGGCGATCGTGCATCCCCGGGTCCGGGCCCGCGCAGCCGAGCTCGAGGCCGCGGCCGCGCCGGACGCCGTCGTCGTGCACGACATCCCGCTGCTCGTCGAGACCGGCCAGGCGGACCGGTTCGACGTCGTACTCGTCGTCGACGTGCCGCCGGACGTGCAGCTGCGCAGGCTCACCGGGCAACGCGGGATGAGCGAGGACGAGGCGCGGGCGCGGATCGCCAGCCAGGCCGGGCGCGAGGACCGGTTGAAGGCCGCCGACGTCGTGATCGACAACTCACGGTCGCTGGCCGACCTGGACGCGGCGGTCGCCGAGGTCTGGGGGCGGCTCGCCGCCCGCGCGCGCGACACGCGAGGATGACCCCCACCCGCGAAATGATTGCCGGGCCGGGCCGTTTCGGGGAGCCTGTCCCAGAGCCAGGACCTGAACCCGGAGCACAACCCCTGAGCACCGTGGCGCATCAATCGTCATGGAACCGTTCCGACGTTGGGAGGAAGCGTGGAGTGCCCGCGCTGCAAGTCTGACGTCCCCGAGGTGTCGCACTTCTGCCACCACTGTGGTGCGGATCCGCGTTCCGGGGACGCCGGTCGGAGGAAGGCGTACGCCGCGAAGCCGGACGAACCGGTCGCGTCGTTCCGGCTGGTGTCGACGATCATGCCGTACGGCACCGGCCGGCGGCCGTCGACGTACCGGATCGCCCTCGGCATCGCGCTCGCCATCACCCTCGTGGCCGCCGCGCTGGGCGCGCTGCCGGTGGCGCTGATGGTCGCCGCCTTCGCCGTGCCGATCGTCTACATCCTCTACCTGTACGACGTGAACCTGTGGGAGGACGAGCCCGTCCCCGTGGTCGCCGTCGCGTTCGCGGCGACCGGTGTGCTGGCGGCGTTGTTCACCTGGCTGTGGAACGACGAGATCGGGATCTCCGCCCCCGGACCGATCTCGCAGGGCATCCAGGGCCGCGACCTGCTGATCCTGCTGCTGCTCGTGCCGGTGGTCTCCGAGCTGCTGCGCCAGGCCGGCCCGCTGTACCTGGCCTCGCGGCCGAAGTTCGACGACCTGATGGACGGTCTCACGTTCGGTGTCGTGTCGGGTGTGGCGTACGCGTGCTTCGAGACGCTGGTGCTGCACTGGAGCTGGATCTCGGCCGGTTTCGTCGGCCCGGACGCCGGTGCCGGCACCTGGCTGTCGGTGGTCGTGCTGCACGGCTTCGTCAAGCCGATGGTGTACGGCTCCGCGACCGGCCTGGCCGCCGCGGAGTTCTCCGGGCTGGGCGAGAAGTA
>DASXRB010001120.1:0-9463 GCA_036506875.1 Kribbellaceae bacterium
ATACCTCTCAGGGTGTCGCCGTACCGCCCGGTCGTCCACCGTCGAGCTGCACATCGATAGCGATGTGCCACATCGATGGCGATGTGCGACGTCGACCACCGGGCCCGGAGACCGCCGGCCCGGCTGGGCGTTCCTGCTGGCATGCAAAGCGTAGCGACCGCAGGCGCAGATTGATCGGATCTCCGGCGCGCGAGGCATTGCGCTATGCGGTTGAACTACACCACAATGCAGCCAAGATCCGTCAATATCGCACAAGATCGCTCACTCGCCCCCGGCGATCGACTCGGAGTCATCCGATGACAGTCGCCGTAGAGAGGATCACGATGCCCGCCCACATCGAGCCCGAACCCACGCCCGCCCGCTCACGTCGTGACGTACTCCGGATAGGGGGTGCGGTGACCTCCTTCCTCGCGCTGAACGGTCTCCCGGTGTTCCGGGAGACGGCCGCCGCCGTGACCCGGCCGGCGCCACCGGACCTGGTGCCCGCCGGCGAGGCGACCACGCTTTGGTACACCTCGGCCGGCACCGAGGCGAGCATCATCCAGCAGGGCTTGGCGATCGGGAACGGCCGGTTCGGCGGCCTGGTCACCAGCGACCCGGCGCTCGACGTGCTCTACCTGGTCGACTCCACGCTGTGGACCGGCGGCCTGAACGACTCGCTCGGCTCCGACGGGCAGTTCTCGTACGAGACCACCAACTTCGGCACGCTGTCGATGCTGGCGAAGGCGTACGTCAAGGTCCCGGCGCACACCAGGACCGCGGTCAGCAACTACCGCCGCCAGCTGGACCTCAGCAACGGGTACGTGTCGGCGTCGTACCAGGTCGGGGGAGTCACCTACACCCGCGAGGTCTACGCGAGCCATCCGGACGACGTGGTCGTCGTCCGGCTGACGCACAGCGGCGGCGGCAGCTACACCGGCAGCGTCGCGCTGAACGGCACCCACGGCGAGACCACTACCGCGGACAGCACCGCCAAGACCGCATCGTTCAACGGTGCCCTGGGCAACGGTCTCAAGTACGGCGCGGTGGTGACGGCCGCCAGTGGCACCGGCACGATCGGAGTCAGCGGGAGCGAGGTCACCTTCACCGGCTGCTCCGAGGTCCTGATCGTCATCGCGGGTGGGACGAACTACGTGCCTGACGCGACGAAGGCGTTCAAGGACGGCACGATCGACCCGAAGGCGGTGGCGACCGCGAAGGCGAAGGCCGCGGCGGCGGTGTCCGGGGCCACGCTGCTCGCGACGCACGTCGCGGACTACCAGGCGCTGTACTCGACGATGTCGGTCAACCTCGGCACCTCGACCGCGACGCAGAAGGCGATGGACACGCCGTCGCGGCTGACCGCCCGGGCGGCCGGCGGCTCCGCGCCGGACCCGGAGCTGGAGGCCAGCTACGTCCAGTTCGGTCGCTACCTGCTGATCACCAGCTCGCGCGGCAGTGTGCCCGCCAACCTGCAGGGCCTGTGGCTGGACCGCAACAACCCCGACTGGATGGCGGACTACCACAGCGACATCAACGTCCAGATGAACTACTGGCTGCCCGACCGCGCCGGTCTCGGGACGACCTTCGACGCGTTCGCCGACTACTGCGTCTCGCAGGTGTCGTCGTGGACCGCGACCACGCAGGCGCTGTTCAACGACCCTCGCAACGGCTTCCGCAACTCCAGCGGCAAGGTCGCCGGCTGGACCATCGCATTCTCGACGAACATCTACGGCGGCAACGGCTGGTGGTGGCACCCGGGCGGCAGCGCCTGGCTGTGCAACTCGCTGTACGAGCACTACCAGTTCACGCTCGACGCGACGTACCTGGCGAAGATCTACCCGCTGCTCAAGGGTGCCTGCGAGTTCTGGGAGGCGCGGCTGATCACCACCACGGTGAACGGCCGGCAGGTGCTCATCGACGACCCGGACTGGTCACCGGAGCACGGCCCGACCGACGCGAAGGGCATCACGTACGCCCAGGAGCTGGTCTGGCAGCTGTTCGAGAACTACCGCGAGGCGGCCGCCAAGCTCGGCAAGGACTCGTCGTACGCCACGACCATCGCCGGGTTGCAAGCCAAGCTCTACCTGCCGGTCGTCAGCCCGACGACCGGCTGGCTCGAGGAGTGGATGTCGCCGGACAACCTCGGTGAGACCACGCACCGGCACCTGTCACCGCTGGTGGGTCTGTTCCCCGGCGACCGGATCACGTACGACGGCACGCCGGCCGACCTCCTCACGGGTGTGCGCAACCTGCTGACGGCGCGGGGCATGTCGTCGTTCGGCTGGGCCATGGCGTGGCGGTCCCTGTGCTGGGCGCGGCTGCGGAATGCGGCGAATGCGTACCAGGCGTACCTGACCGTTCTGAAGCCGTCGGTGAACTACAGCAACGGCACGGCGATCAACTTCTTCGACATGTACAGCTTCGGATCCCGCGCGACGTTCCAGATCGACGCGAACTTCGGTGCCCCGGCGGCCGCGCTGGAGATGCTGGTGTACTCGCGGCCGGGGCTGATCGAGTTCCTGCCCGCGCTGCCGAGCGCCTGGTCGGCGTCCGGCTCGGTGACCGGGATCGGTGCCCGCAACGGCTTCACCGTCGACCTGACCTGGGCGAACTGGCAGGTCACGTCCGCCACCGTGCGCAGCGTCGGCGGCACGTCGACCAAGCTGAAGTTCGGCACCTGGACGCACGACATCACTTTGTCACCGGGGCAGTCGGTGACGGTCACCCCGCCGCCGCAGCAGCCGCCGTCGCAGCCCGTCGTCTACACGCTGGTGAACCGGCGCAGCGGCAAGGCCCTCGACGTACCGAACGCGTCCACCACCGCCGGCACCGCGTTGATCCAGTACACCCTGCACGGCGACACCAACCAGCAGTGGCGGTTCACGGACATCGGTGGCGGTGCCTACAAGATCGCGAATGTGAACTCGAACCTGCTCGCGGACGTGAACGGCGGCGGGACGGCCGACGGCACGACGATCATCCAGTGGCCGGACAACGGCGGCACCAACCAGCAGTGGACGGTAGTTGACGCAGGCAACGGTTACGTCAAGGTCGTCAACGTCCGCAGCGGCAAGCTGCTCGCGGTGCGCAACGACTCGATGGCGAACCTGGCGGCGATCGAGCAACAGACCGACACCGGCGACCCCAGCCAGCACTGGAAGCGCAACCAGCTCTGACCCCCGGGCGGCCTGGTCAGCGCGGGATGGTCTCGAAGGCGATGTAGAAGGCTTCGAGGTCGTGCTGTGCCAGGCCGCTGCGGCGGTCGCGGAGCCGCTGCGGTTCGCGTTTCGGGCCGAGCAGCGGGAACGCCGGCTGGTCCTTGATCTTGTCCAGGTTCGGCTGGGTGAAGCGGCCCGCGGCGCCGCGCAGCAGGCCAAGGACCTCCTCCTCCCAGCCGCCCTTGCGGTACGCCGGGAATCGGACGACGGACCGCACCATCGCGTCCCAGTCGATACCCTCCTTGGGTGTGGGGAGCTGCCGGGACTCGCAGCGCCTGAGCAGTGTCGTGGCGAGCACCGCCGACGCGTGCTTGGCCAGCGCCAGCGCGTCGGCGCGGAACGGGTCGGAGTGGCCGGTGTCCTTGGACAGCAGCGAGTGCGTGCCGACGTTCTCCGCCGAGGCGCCGTTCGACGAGACGTCCGAGGTGATGGACGCGGCGTCCCGGTCGAGCTCGGTGGCGCGGGCCGCGCTGCGGTCGCGCTCCTCCTGGATCCGCGCCAGCAGCGTGATCAGCGCACCGCCCGGCCCGGGCAAGGCCTCCAGACCGGCGGCCTGCTCGACGGCCAGATCTCGCGCGAAGGCGTCGGTGAGGACCTCGGCGGCGCGGGCCGAGATGTAGTGCTGCGCGTGCCAGTTCGCGATCGCCGGCGGGTACAACCCGTCGCGCAGTTGCTGCTCATGGCGCTGCCGGCGGTTCCGCAGCTCGTTCCCGGAGCCGGCGTCGATTCTCACGAGGTCGCGGCGCGCCTCGGCGTTCAGCATCAGCCGGATCAGTTCCAGGTCGCTGTTCTTGACGGCGTCGGGGTTCGGGAGCAGGTCGATCTTCGCCTCGATGCCCTCGAACGCGCCTCCCAGGGTGTGCCGTACATCGGTCTGACCGAAGCCGCCGGTGAAGCACACCACCGAGCCGTCGTCGGACGTGGTCGGCGAGAGCACGTCCTGCCGGTCCCAGACCGGGTACCGCAGCCGCCGGTGCATCAACCGGCGCAGCCGCACCGAGGTCTCGTCGAGCCCCGTGCCCCGCAACCCCTTCTCGGCCCGCTGCGCGATGAGCAGCTTCGGATAGGCCTTCGCGAGCACCTGCCACTGCCGCAGCTCGGCGAAGTTCGAGTGGAAGTAGAAGTCCTCCACAGCGTGCAGCAGGTGACCGAGCCGGACCAGGAACTCCTGCCGCTGCGCCGTACTCGGCCCCCTGTCCAGCCGCGCGCGCACCCACTGGTCCTCCAGCTTGAACAGCTCCTCGATGACGTAGCGCAGCTGTTCGTCGAGGTAGGCGATGAGACCGCGGCCGCCGTCGAACTTGAACCGCCACAGGTCGCGGTGCCGCGGCTGGTCCTCGCACGGCGGGAAGTCCAGGTGCTCGTGCGGCCAGTACTGCGTGTAGTGCGCGTCCAGCACCCGGTCCACGTCGGCCGGCGCGAGCACGTGCTCGGGGATCAGCGCCGGCGTGCGCACGCCCACGGCGGCCGCGACCGCACCTGCCGCGGCGAGGCCGTCGCTGTCGAAGACGGTGTGCGTCATGGCCGCCATCAGCTGGTGCAGGAACTCCGGCAGCTGGCCGTGCTTGGTGTCCTCGCCGGCCACCCCGAACATGTCCCGGGCCCAGGCATTGATCCGGTCGCTGATCGTCCGGGTGGCCGCGGCGGCACCCGCCGCGGCCATCGCGTCGGCCCGCGCCGCGTCCCGGGCCGCGTGGTACGACGGCGGGTCGCGGAACTGCGACACGTCGGTCAGGAAGTTCCCGAGTTCCAGGTACGTGTAGTCCCCGTCCGGGATCCGGCCCGGCACGACACGTTTGAGCTGGCCGACGACGTACTGCGTGATCTGCGCATGCGTGCCGATGTCCCCCACGCCAGCACCCCGTCAGCCGTCGTCACCGTCGTCGTCACCGTCGCCACCGTCGTCCTCATCGGAGTCCTCTGGCGGGCAGTCGCACGGCAGGCCCGTCCCCGGCGCGCAGCCCGACTCGCACTGCAGTACGACGAGGCTCGTCGGCACCGTGATCTTCCACGGTGGCGTCGACGCGTCGACGACGCCGTCCGGCTCCTTGAACTCGTTCTCGATCGCGACGTACATCGGGTCGTCCACCCCCGGTGCGGTACCGCCGTCCCAGATCACCCCGTCCGCGAGGTACCGCAGCGCCGCCTGCTCGTATGCCGGCCGGACCGGCACCACGACCCGCGCGAACCCGGCCTTGAGGAACGTCAGGAACAGCGGGTCGACGTCGTCCAGGGTGTAGATCGTCATCCAGTTGCACTTGCGGCCCCAGAAGTACGGGTAGAAGACGTACGTCATGATCCGCCACTCGAAGAGCTGCTCGAAGAACTGCACGACCGACCCGTCGCGGATCGCCTCACAGCAATCGAACTCCGGGTAATCGCACTCCTGCTTGTCCTTCATCGCCTCCGACGGCAGCTTCGCGCACCGGGTCAGCAACCGGATGCACGACTTCTCCAGCTCGGTCTGCTCGATCTGGCGGTTCAGTGCCGGGTTCGTTCCGCGGATCTCCACCCCGCCGCGGCTCTTCGCCTCCGCGAGCGCGGTCTCGTACGCCGCCAGCTTCTCCTCGTACGCCGACAGGATCGCGTCGTACGTCTTCAGCTGCCAGGTGGCGAACCGTTCCGGCGTCCGCCGGCAGTCCACCTCGATGTTGATCGCGTAGAACCGGGTCCGCCCCATCAGCACGACCGGGATCACGTCGTCCTCCAGGTCGAGCGAGCCGCTGAACGAGCCGCCGCTGGTGCGGAACGTGGACCGGCGGCCGATCACGATCGTGACCCAGTTCGGACCGCCGTCATGCACCTCGCTGTGCAGCCCGAACGCCGACCCGAAGCTGGTCGCCTCGTACCCCTCGGGCAGCTTCAGGTCGTTCTTGGAGTCGGCGAACTGGGTGTTGTGGTCCATCCCCTCGCGGTGGTACGCCTTCGTGATCGTCACGGTGTACGCCGGCGGCGGATCCACCTCGACGTCGTACGCCGCCGCCCACAGGCCGTAGTTCGCCTCGGTGATCGACGCGTACGACGTGAGCGGCGCGCGCTTGAACTCCGTCATGGTGTCGTCGCTGCGCGGGTCGACCGGCTTGTGGATGGTCACCGTCGACTCGGCGGGTTCGGTCACCGACGCGTGCAGGTGGAAGGCGGCCGGTTCCGGCACGAGGAACTCGAACATCAACCGCTTCCCGTAGTTGACGACCTTGGCCTCGTACACCTTGTCGACCCACCGGTAGAGCCCGACCGTGTGGTCGTCCTCGGCCTGCAACCGGTGCAGGTTGGTCTCCTCGAACTCCTCCGTGGTGCGGGTCGCGCGCTCCTCGGTCACCTTGCGGACGACCCGGTCCAGCGCCCGGTCGGTGACCTCCTGCGCGTACCTCGCCGCGCTCTTGTCCGACTCGGTCACCGACAGCGAGGCGGCGAACTTGGTGTCGGCGGTGATCTTCACCGGGCCGTACTGCGCGGCGAGGTTGACGCCGAGCTCGAAGGACAGGTCGGACTCGACGACCTTGGACGCCTCCTTCTGCAGCTCGAACCGGTTGGTGGTCTGCGAGTCCCGCTCGGTGGTGGTCTCCTCCTCGGTGACCGTGCTGGTGAACCGCTCGGTGCTGAGCAGGTGCCGGGTGGTGCGTTCCTTCGTCTCGCCCTTGAGGACATTCTCGATGTGCGCGACCTCGCCGGGTTCGTAGCAGCAGATCCGCTGCTCGACGCGCCGGAAGTCGCCGATGCCCAGGGGTCGGATCCGGCACTTGCTGGGGTCGTTCTCGGGCTTGTCCGGGTCGAACCGGTCGCCGAAGTACTTCGCGTACGACCGGTCCATCCGCGACTGCATCCCGTACAGCTCCGCGTGCGTGTCCGGAGCGGGCGCCCGCTCGCCTTCCGGCGCGGCCGCCTCGCCGGGCGACCGGCGCGTCCAGAACGCGCCACCGACCTGTACGACGGGGCGGGTGGCCCTAGCCGCCCGCCCTATAGACCGGCCGACCCGCTCGGCCTCCTGCGAGATCCGCTGGAGTGCGTGCGCGGCGCGCAGGTCGCGGCCGACGCCGAGCCGGTCCAGCTGCTCGAGCGTCTCCTTGCCGAGCTTGCCAGCGATGTCGGCGACGGTCGCCGACCGGACCTGCCGCTCCTCGCTGGGCTCGTCCTCCGGCACGGTCTCCATGCAGCCGTCGGCGCCGACCACCGCGACCGTCGGCGGCGCGACATCGGCGATCCGGGCCCGCTCGACGTGCTCGGTGACAGCGTCGGTGAGGTCGGCGTACGCGGCCTCGAGCTTGCCGAGCAGGAGCAGCTTCTCGGCGGTGTCGTCCGGTGGTGGCGGGGGCGGCGGCTCCGGTACGACCTCCCGGTCGAGCGTGCCGTGACCGCCGGACGGGATGAGTACCGTCGCCCGCGCGACCCGGCTCGCGTCCGCATCGTCGTGCCGGTCGCCGGAGCGGTCGTCGAGCGCGAGTGCGCGCAGCGCCCATACGACCCACTCCCGCACCTCCGGCCGGCCGCCGCCGTACGTGCCGGCGACCAGGTTGTCCCACAGCCGCCGCCGGGTCTCGGGGCCGACCTCCAGCTGGTGGTCGGCCCGCCACGCGTCGACGTCGGCCCATGTCAGCGTCGCCGCCACCGGCGGCAGCCAGTCGACCCACTCGTCGAGGCCGGCGAGCTGCCCGGTCAGGGTCTCCACGTCGTCGAGATAGTCCTCGGTCCGCACGTATCCGGCGACGAGCTCGCGCACCCGGTCCGCATCGGCCCCCGCCGCCCGGGCCTGCGCCACCGCCGTGACCAGCTCCGCGTTCAGGTTCGCGTCGTACCGGATGAAACCGTCGTCGAGCTCGCGTTTGCTCGGCTTGCGCGGGTTCCGGACCGTGACGAAGTTCAGCAACGTGGACATCGCAACCCCCCTCGGGCGAATGCCGCAGACCCCACCTGTCAGCGTCCTCGTACCGGCGACGCGGGTCAAGACTGGCCGGTCTCGGACTCCAGTCGCGCGCCCTTCGGGGTCCTGACGAACTCGCCGCCGTCGCGCAGCAGCCCGTCCAGCACCGCCGCCGCGCTGGGCACGACGAGGGCGAACGCGACCGCGATGAAGCCGGCATACTCGCGGGCGAACCGCGGCCACGACCGGTCGCCGGTCGCCGAGGTCCAGGCATGCCGGTACGAGGGCAGGAGCAGCAGCAGCGCGAGCAGGAGCGGTGGGTCGGCTGCCAGCGGCCATGGCACGTCACCGCGCGCCGCGAACCACACGACCGGTGCCCAGAGCAACAAAGTCGCGGCGAGGGCGAGGTAGACGCAGGTCTCGAGCAGCTGGGCCGTCGCGAGCAGGCGGACCCCCGTTGGCCGCCTGGTGCGCAGCACCCGCGGCGCCAGCCGGCGGGCGTTCTGGGCAACCCCCTTGTTCCAGCGACGCTGCTGTATCCGGAAGGCACCGAAACCGGCCGGGACCTCGCAGGGCACCGTCACGCCCGGCTCGTACACCACCCGCCAGCCGGACAGCTGTGCGCGGAACGACAGGTCGACGTCCTCGGTGAGGGTCCGGTCACTCCACCCGCCGGCCTGCCGGATCGCCTCGGTCCGCCAGACGCCGGCGGTGCCGTTGAAGCCGACGAAGCAGCCGAGGGCGGCGCGCCCCCGTTGCTCGATGTCGAAATGCGCGTCGAGCATCAGCGCCGCCGTCCGTGCCACCAGCGAATCGTTGCGATTGGCAACCATCCAGCGTGCCTGGACCACGCCGGCGTGCGGATCCCGGAAGTGCCCCACCGTACGCAGCAGGAAGTCCGGCCGCGGCACGAAGTCCGCGTCGAACACGGCTATCAGCCCGGGCCGGGTGCGTTCCAGGGCCGCCCGCAACGCGCCGGCCTTGAAGCCCTCCCGACTCGTCCGGCGCAACGCGCACACGTCGAGGTCGTCCGTTCGGCGGCCGATCCACCGGTCGACCAGGCTCGACGTCTCGTCCGTGCTGTCGTCCAGCACCTGCACGGCAAGCCGCTCCCGCGGGTAGTCCAGCGCCGCCACCGCGTCCAGCAGCCGGCAGACCGTGAGCCGCTCGTTGAAGACCGGCAGTTGCACCGTGACGAACGGCAGTTCTCCGGGTGGCGGCGGTGGCGCCGTCCGCGCGGCCGCCCTCGCGGCGGCAAGCAGCCGCAGCTGGACCAGTGCGTGCACGAGCAGCCCGGACGCCGCGACCAGCTGCGCGACCACCACCACGATCGCAGCGGCTCGCATCCCGTCCACCCCCCAAGCGCGGCTGTCGCCGCGACCACCTTGATCCATGACAACCCTCA
>DASXRB010001121.1:0-3085 GCA_036506875.1 Kribbellaceae bacterium
CGTGCGCTCGAGGCCGAGGCCGTGCACATATTCCGGGAGGTCGCCGCCACGTTCGAGCGACCGGTCCTGTTGTTCTCCGGCGGCAAGGACTCCGTGGTGATGGTGCACCTGGCCGCCAAGGCGTTATGGCCGGCCCCGCTGCCGTTCCCGGTCCTCCACGTCGACACCGGACACAACTTCGACGAGGTGATGGAGTTCCGCGACCGCACGGTGCAGCAGCTCGGCTTGCGCCTGGTCGTCAGCAGCGTACAGGACGACATCGACGCCGGCCGCGCCGTGGAGGAGGCCGGGCCGCGGGCGAGCCGGAACCGGCTCCAGACCGCCGCCCTGCTGCGGGCCATCGAGGAGAACCGGTTCGACGCGGTGTTCGGCGGCGCCCGCCGCGACGAGGAGAAGGCCAGGGCCAAGGAGCGGGTGTTCAGCCTCCGCGACGAGTTCGGCCAGTGGGATCCGCGCCGGCAGCGGCCCGAGCTGTGGAACCTCTACAACGGACATCACCGCAAGGGCGAGCACGTCCGCGTGTTCCCGCTCTCCAACTGGACCGAGCTGGACATCTGGCAGTACATCCACGACGAGGGCATCGAGCTCCCCTCGCTGTACTACGCACACCGGCGGACGGTGTTCCAGCGCGACGGTATGCTGCTCGCCCTCACGCCGTACGTCACGCTGCTCGACGGCGAGGAACCGTTCGAGGCCATGGTCCGGTTCCGCACGGTCGGCGACGCCACCTGCACCGGCTGCGTGGAGTCCTCGGCCGCGTCGGCCGCCGAGGTGGTCGGCGAGGTGGCCGCGACCCGCCTCACCGAGCGCGGCGCGACCCGGGCCGACGACCGGATCTCCGAGGCCGGCATGGAGGATCGTAAGAAGGAGGGGTACTTCTGATGCCGCAGCTACTCCGGCTGGCGACCGCGGGCAGCGTCGACGACGGGAAGTCCACCCTCATCGGCCGCATGCTCTACGACTCGAAGGCGATCTTCGAGGACC
The DNA here is from genome assembly GCA_036506875.1 of Kribbellaceae bacterium. GTDB lineage: Bacteria > Actinomycetota > Actinomycetes > Propionibacteriales > Kribbellaceae > DASRHY01. Next base: position 985 of record DASXRB010001121.1, read on the forward strand.
AGCTCGCGGCGGTCGAGCGGACCAGCCGCGAACGCGGCGACGACGCCCCGAACCTCGCGCTGCTCACCGACGGCCTGCGGGCCGAGCGCGAGCAGGGCATCACGATCGACGTCGCGCACCGGTACTTCGCCACCCCCCGGCGGAAGTTCATCATCGCCGACACGCCCGGGCACATCCAGTACACCCGGAACATGGTCACCGGGGCGTCCACGGCCGATCTCGCGCTGATCCTGGTCGACGCGCGCAAGGGGATCCTGGAGCAGTCCCGCCGGCACGCGTTCCTCTCCAGCCTGCTCGGCATCCCGCACCTGGTCCTGTGCGTGAACAAGATGGACCTGGTCGGCTGGTCGCACGAGCGGTTCGAGCAGATCCGCGAGGACTTCCGCCGGTTCGCCATCAAGCTGGACGTCCACGACCTCGCGTTCGTGCCGGTGTCGGCGCTGTACGGCGACAACATCGTCCACCGCAGCGCCAACATGCCCTGGTACGAGGGCACCTCCCTGCTGCACCACCTGGAAGAGGTGCACGTCGCCTCGGACCGCAACCTCATCGACGCGCGGTTCCCGGTCCAGTACGTGATCCGCCCGCACAAGGGCAACGATGAGCTGCACGACTACCGCGGCTATGCGGGCACGGTCGCGGGTGGGGTATTCAAGCCGGGCGACGAGGTGATGGTGCTGCCGTCCGGGCTCACCTCCACCGTGCAGTCGATCAGCGGACCCGGCGGTGAGCCGGTCGCCGAGGCGTTCCCGCCGCAGGCGGTGACCGTGCAGCTCACCGATGACCTCGACGTCGGCCGCGGAGACCTGATCTGCCGGCCCCACAACCGGCCGCACCTCGGCCAGGACATCGACGCCATGGTCTGCTGGCTCACCGAGCAGTCCTCGCTCACCCCGGGCGCGAAGTACACGATCCGGCACACCACCCGCTCCACCAAGGCCCAGGTGCTGGAGATCGACTACCGGCTCGACGTGAACACCCTGCACCGGGACGAGTCGGCGCGGTCCCTGTCGGTGAACGAGATCGGCCGGATCCGGCTCCGCACCCAGCAGCCGCTGCTCTTCGACGCCTACCGGCGCAACCGGACCACCGGAAGCTTCATCCTCATCGACGAGGTCACCCACAACACGGTGGCCGCCGGCATGATCACCGCGCCGAGCCTGCCCGCGACCAACGTCGTCTGGCACTCCGGCGCGGTCAGCCGCGACCAGCGCGCGTCCCAGGGCTGCACGGTGTGGCTCACCGGCCTGCCCGCCTCGGGTAAGTCGACCGTGGCGGTCGAGCTCGAACGGCGGCTGCTCGCCGCGGGCCGGCCCGCCTACCTGCTCGACGGGGACAACCTCCGGCACGGCCTCAACGCCGACCTGGGGTTCAGCGCGGCCGACCGGGCCGAGAACGTGCGGCGGGTCGGCGAGGTCGCCCGGCTCTTCGCCGACGCGGGCGTCGTGGCGGTGGTGTCGCTGGTCAGCCCGTACCGCGCCGACCGCGACCGGGTGCGGGCGAGCCACGCCGCGGCCGGCCTGCCGTTCGTGGAGGTCTTCGTCGACACGCCGGTCGAGCTGTGCGAGGAGCGCGACCCCAAGGGCCTGTACGCGCGGGCCCGCGGCGGGGAGCTGCCCGGCTTCACCGGGGTCGACGACCCCTACGAGGCGCCGCCCGCGCCGGAGCTGGTGCTCCGGCCGGAGAGCGGCGACCCCGCGGCCATGGCCGCCGCGGTGCTCACCCTGCTCGACCGCGCTCAGACGGGTCCGCCGCCGGACGAACCATGACCCGCACGATGCGCGCGTACCGGATGACCGCGTGGCAACAGGCGCCCGAAGCGGTCGAGGTGCGCGTGCCCGAGCCCGGGCCGGGGCAGGTCCTGGTGAAGGTCGCCGGCTGCGGCCTGTGCCACTCCGACCTGGCCATGCGGCAGCTGCCGGGCGACCTCGGCGCGCTGCTCGGCTGGTCCATGCCGTACACGCTGGGCCACGAGACCGGCGGCCACGTCGCCGCGATCGGCGCCGACGTGACCGGGTTCGCCGAGGGCGACGCGGTCGTGCTGGTCTCGGGGACGTCGTGCGGCGGCTGCTGGTACTGCGTGCGGGGCCTCGACAACTCG
>DASXRB010001122.1:0-2374 GCA_036506875.1 Kribbellaceae bacterium
TGGGACGGGGCTCGGGTGTTGATCATCGGCCGTGTAGCCACCAGGTGGGCGCTCGACATCCGTCTGCGTGGTGCGTCACTGGATGAGCTCGCCGCCGCCGGTTTCGAGTGGCGGGAGGGGTGGGAGTACACGCTCGGCAGCTCGTCGCCGGGATCAGGTACGACGGCCTGAGGGAATCGCGCTTGACAAGGTGATCGAACACGTGTTCGACTCTAGCTATGTCCAGCGTGCTTGTCCAGAGCGGGCCCGGAGGCCTCGCGATCGCCGGTGAGCTGTCACCCGGCGACGCAACCTTCGCGACCCTCGCCGACATTTTCGGGCTGGACGCAGTCTCTTCCGCTCTCGGCGAACAGGCTGTGGACGAACCCGCCGCCGGGGTTGACGGTGGTCGCTTCGGCGTTGATGGCGCCGACGCGGTGCCCGTGGCCAGCAGGGCCGGCGCCGCACTCGACTGGGATCCGGCCGAACTGCTGACAGTTCGGCCGGAGGATCAGGATGCCGCCGAGCGGGTCGTGTTCGAGGCCGATCCGCCGGAGTGGTTCGGCCTGCAGCCCGGGCCCGAGCTGGCGGCCGCGCTGTCGCGGGCCGACGTCGGCTCCGCGTCGCCGACCGAGCTGATCGAGCTGATGACCGCGGCGCAACGCCTGCAGGGGTGGACGGAGGCGTTGCGGGTGTCGGCGATGGCAGCGTTCTACCGCCGTCGTACCGAGGAAGCCGTGGCTGTCGCGGACGGTGCGCCTGGACGGGTGGTCGACGTGCCGCGCGAGGTCACCGCGCTCAGCGGGCGGCCGGTGCGCGATCCGCTCCGGAGCGCGGCGGCCGAGGTCGGCGCCGCCCTGCGGCTGGCTCCGTCGACCGCGGCGAACCACCTGGAGACGGCCGCGCGACTGTGCGGCACGTTGCCGGAGACGGTGCGCGAGCTGCGTTCGGGACGGCTCACCTTCAGCAAGGCGCTGACGATCGCGGACGGCACGGCCGCACTCGATGTCGACGCTCAGCGCGAGGTGCAGAAGCGGCTGCTGCGCACCGCCGAACGGCAGACGCCCGGCCAGCTGCGGGCCGCTTGCCGCCGAGCTGTGGCCGAGGCCGACCCGCGCTCGCTCGAGGAACGCCATCGCGGGGCGACGCTGGACCGGACGGTGACCAAGGTGCCGCTGCCGGACGGCATGGCCGGACTGTGGTTCACCCACACCGCCGAACAGATCGAAGCCTGCTGGGTCGCCATCCAAGGTCTCGCCGATCTCGCCAAGAAGGACGCCACCAGCAGCCGACGACCGGCCCGTTCCAGCCGTGGTCCCGGCGCTGCGGGCGCGGGCGCTGGTCAGGACGAGTCCGCGACCCCGGTGGTCGACGACCGGACCGCCGCGCAGCGGCGAGCCGACGCGTTCGCCGACTGTCTGGAGGGGTTTCTGAGCAACGGTGCCGACTGGATCGGGCGGACGCTGCCCACGCAGCACCGGCGCCGTCCACATATCGAGGTGCTGGTCCCGTACACCACGCTGCTCGGGCTCGACGACCGACCGGCCGAGCTCGCCGGGTACGGACCGATCCCCGCATCGATGGCGCGCAGGATCGCGGAGGACGGTCGCTGGCGACGCGTGCTGACCGATCCGGCCACCGGCACAGCGGTCGAAGCCGCGACGCGGCGGCACGATCCACCGGCCCGGGTGTCGGAGACGTTGATCGTCAGGGACCAGACCTGCCGGTGGCCCGGGTGTCGCCGGCCTGCCCGGCGGTGTCAGCGGGACCACGTACCGAAGCATCGCGAGAACGGCGTCACGCAGCTCGCGCTCATGGCGATGTTCTGCGAGCCGCACCACGACCTCAAGGACTTCGGCGATTGGATCGTCACGGCGGAGCCCGGCGGCGTCCTGCGCTTCCAGGCGCCGACCGGGCACGTCTACTTCACGCAGCCGCCCCGCCTGTACCCGGCCGAACGGCTGTCGCGTGTCGAGTCGGACACCGACCCTCCGCCGTTCTGAGGCAGTTCGCGATCACGGCCGTGACCGCACACGGGGCGCACCCGGCGCACCGACGCACCTGACGCACTGATGCGCCGGACGCACGCACCGCCCACGAACTATTGCGAGGAGCAACGATGTTCAGCATTTGTCTTGATAGGCACGATCCGGCCAGCGCGGCAGTCGTCACGCACGCGTTCGCACGCTTCCGTTTGCTCCTGAACCGCGTAGTCGCCGCTGGACAGCCCGCGGACGCGCCAGTCGATGTCAGCCGGCTGGAGTTGCACGAGCAGGAACCCGCTCTGCCGGCTCGCACCCTTGCCGCCTGAGCGCTCGGGCCGAGGACGACGTGACCTGGCGGTACGGCACCACTCACCAACCCGGCATGCGCCGTTCGGGCGAGGTCACCTGAG
>DASXRB010001123.1:0-3797 GCA_036506875.1 Kribbellaceae bacterium
CACGACCTCGCGCCGCCCGTCGCTGACCATGAAGGCCGGCGACGCGGACGGCGGCACGCTGCGCTACGAGTACGAGGTCTGGGACAGCGCCAAGAAGGTGAAGAAGGCCGGCTCCGGCACCACCGTCACCGGCGTGGCCCAGGGCTCGGCGCGCAGTTGGAGCCTGAAGTCCGACCTGCCGGACGCGCAGTACTACTGGCGCGGCCGGGCGTGCGACACGTACCAGTGCGGTTCGTACTCGGACTGGTTCGGCCTGAAAGTCGACCACGCCAACCCGAACAAACCAAAGGTCAGCAGCAAGGTCTACACGGACACCGGCTGGAACGGGCAGCCCGGCGTCGGCGCCGAGTTCACGTTCTCGCCGGGTGCCACGAGCGACGGGCTCAACGGCTACGGCTACGTGCTCAACGGCGCTAAGGAGGTGCCACTCGCCGCTGGGGCCGACGGCCAGGCGACCAAGGTCATCGCCCCCACCAAGGACATGGTCAACACGCTGACCGTCAAGGCGTACGACACGGCCGGCAACTACGCCTCCACCGACTACGGCTTCAAGGTGGCCCCGGTCGGCGACTACTGGTACTGGTCGTTGGACGAGGGGTCCGGCACCACGGCGGCGTCGGAGCCGGCCAACAGCCGCCCGCTGACCGCTTCGGGCATTGGGACCACCTGGGACGATGTTGGCAAGGACGGTGAGTCGGCGGCGAGCTTCGCCGGTACGGGCGAGTTGGTCAGCGCGGCGCCGGTGCTCAACACGCTGTCGCCGAGCGGCTTCACCGTGGCCGCCTGGGTCCGGTTGCCCGGCCCGGCGCAGTCCGACGCCGATCCGGTGCCCGACCCGGGTGACGTTCCGGAGCCAGGTGACGGCACCGGCGACGACCCGGATGTGCCGGTGACGCCGCCGGATGATCAACAGAGCGACCAGCCGTCGCCGCTGCCCACCACCGACCTCACCGCGGTCTCGGAGGACGGCGTCAGCACCTCGGCGTTCAAGCTCGGCTACCGCGCCGATGTCGACTTGGACGCCGACGGTGTGAACGACCCGTCATGGTGCTTCACCGTGGCGGCCACCGACTCGGCCACCGCGGCGAGAACGTCCGCCTGCACGGGGAGCTATGTCGAGGCCGGGGCGTGGGTGCACCTCGTGGGCATCGTCGACCCGATCAATAACAAGATCCAGTTGTATGTCAACGGCACACCCGCCCGCGACGGCGTGCTGGCCGAGCAGCTCGGCAAGACCACCTGGGAGGCTGCCGGCATGTTCGCCGTCGGCCGCGGCTGGTCGGGCACTGCTGCAGCGGAGCGCTGGGTCGGCGAGATCGACGAGGTCCACGCCGCCCCGCGGATCTGGACCGAGCAGGAGATCTACGAGAAGTCGCATGTCGCCGACGACGGCGACGCGCCCTGATCCAACGCCGGAGCCCGTCCCACGACGGGCTCCGGCTGATTCGGCACCTCCCCGAACAGGGGATCGCACCATTTTCCGGTACACGGGGGATCGCCGCGGCTGCGGCGGATAGGAGAAGCATGACCGCCCACGTGCTCTTTTCGCGCGTCTTGAGTGGCCGCCGGCGGACGAAGCGGGCGCTCGGCGCACTGCTCGTCTCGGTGCTCGCAGCCACCGTCGCCGGTCAGTTGCCGGTGACCGCTTCGGCTGCCGCACCGTCGGCGGCCGTGCAACCGGTAGACGTCAAGGGCATCAAGGTGACCCCGGCCGTCGCCAAGCCACAGCCGGAGTACACGGCCGCGGACCGTGAGCTGACCGAGGCCGATCTGCCGCCGGATCCGCAGATCTCCATCGCCGAGCAGGTGGTCGACCTGACTGGCACGGGTACCAAGCGGCTGCGGGCCGGCCAGCTGCCGGTCTTCGCCGCGGCAGTGCCGGCCACCGCCGGATCGCAGAGCTCCGGCGGCCGGGCGCGCGGTGCGGCCGTCGGTAAGGTGCGGGTGAGCCTGCTCGGCCCTGCGGCCACCAAGGCCCTCGGCGTTGAGGGCCTCGTGGTCCGCGTCGCACGGGCCGACGGCAGCCGGCAGGCGGGACAGGCGCGAATCGCCGTCGACTACCGCGCGGTGGCCGGCCTGTTCAGCCGTGACGCGTTGAGCCGGCTGCGGTTGGTGCGGCTCGCCGACGGCCGTCCGGTGCCCTCGGCGAACGACACCCGAAGCGGCACGGTCACCGCTACGGTCCCGCTGGCCGCTGCGGGTGTGATGTCCTCGTTCGCGCTCGCCGCCGCCCCCGAGGGCGAGAACGGCGACTACAAGGCCAGCACACTGACGCCCGCGTCGACGTGGCAGGTGTCGCAGCAGAACGGCGCGTTCGCGTGGTCGTACCCGATCAAGACCCCGCCGCCGCCCGGCGGGATAGCGCCGGACCTGGCGCTGAGCTACTCGTCGGCGTCGATCGACGGGCGCACCTCCGGCAATAACACACAGGGCTCGTGGATCGGCGACGGCTGGTCGTTGGAGCCCGGCTACATCGAACGCAGCTACCGCTCCTGCTCCGAGGACAAGGACGACCAGGATGGCAGGTCGCCGAACAACAAGGACATCGCAGGCGACGACCAGTGCTGGTTCGACGACAACGCGACGATGTCGTTCAACGGCGCCTCCACCGAACTGGTCAAGGTGCCAGGTAGCGACGACAACAAAGTCCGCTACCGCGGCGTGTCCGATGACGGCTCGCTGATCGAACAGCTCAAGGGCGGTGTGGACAACGGCGACGACGACCACACCTACTGGCGCGTCACCACCGTGGACGGTACGAAGTATTACTTCGGCCGCAACAAGGCGTCGGCCGGGACGTCCGCCGGCGACACGACCAACTCGACGTGGACCATGCCGGTCTACAGCAACCACCCCGGCGAGCCCGGCCACAACGACGCGTTCGCCGAGTCCCGGGTCACCCGCGCCTGGCGGTGGAACCTCGACTACGCCGTCGACCCGAACCACAACACCATCACGTACTTCTACGCCAAGGAGACCGGCGCCTACGCCCGGGAGGGCGACAAGGACAAGCGCACCACGTACGACCGGGCCGGTTACCTGACCAAGATCGAGTACGGCACCCGCAGTGACGCCGCCGCGAGCGTCCGCCCGGTCAACCGGGTGCTGTTCGACGTCGACAACCGCTGTATCGGCACGTGCATCGACGACAACGGCAAGCCGATCGCCAAGCGCTTCCCGGACACCCCGTGGGACCAGTACTGCGCCGAGGCGCCGTGCGAGACGCAGTACTCGCCGACCTTCTGGACGCAGAAGCGGCTCTCGCAGATCCGGGCGCAGGTGTACACCGGTAGCGGAGAGGCGTACACCACCGTCGGCACCTGGTCGCTGAACCAGGTGTACCTGCAGGCCGGCGGCAACGAGAGCACGCCGATGTGGCTCAAGAGCATCGCCCACGGCAGCCCGGTCACCAGCGCGGGCGGTCCCGCCGTCGCCGACCCGGCCGTGGTGTTCAACCCGAACGCCGACGTGATGCCGAACCGGGTGAACACCCCGAACGGGCACTCCAGCCTGTTCCGCAGCCGGATCAGCGCGATCACCACCGAGTCCGGTGCGCAGATCGGCGTCACGTACTCCCAGCCGGAGTGCGACGGGAAAACCCTGCCCAAGCCCTGGGCCAACACGCTGCGGTGCTACCCGCAGTACTACGCGGCCGAGGGTGAAGACTCCAAGATCGACTGGTTCAACAAGTACGTCGTGACCCGGGTGGACGTCTACGACAACACCGGCGGTTTCGAACACCAGCAGACCAACTACGACTACCTCGACACGCCGGCCTGGGCGTACGACGACTCCGC
>DASXRB010001124.1:0-11679 GCA_036506875.1 Kribbellaceae bacterium
TGTCGCACACGCATCCGGCGTGCCGCGGCGCCCGGCGACGACTCCGAAGGACTGCGATGACGATCGACGACTACCTGGCGCGGATCCTTCCCGCCGACGAGCAGGCGATGGCGGCCGCGACCCAGCGCCAGCAGGTGCTGACCAAGCCGGCCGGCTCGCTCGGAGTACTGGAGGACCTGTCGGTCCGGCTCGCCGGGATCGCCCGGCAGAGCCCGCCCGAGCTGCCCGCGCCCGCGGTGGTGGCGGTGTTCGCCGGTGACCACGGCGTGCACGCCCAGGGAGTCACGCCGTGGCCGCAGGAGGTCACCGGCGCGATGGTCGCCAACTTCGCCGCCGGAGGCGCGGCGGTGAACACGTTCGCCGCGACCAACGGGGTCGACGTCCGGGTGGTCGACGTCGGCGTGGCCGCCGACGTGTCCGGGATGGACATCGTGCACCGCAAGGTCCGGGCCGGCACCCGGGACATGAGCACCGGTGACGCGCTCACCGCCGAGGAGGTCGAGGCCGCGGTGCTGACCGGCCTGGAGCTGGCCGACGAGCTGGTCCGCGAGGGCTACCGCTGCCTGCTGACCGGTGACATGGGCATCGCCAACACCACCGCGAGCGCGGCGCTGATCGCGACCTTCACCGGGACCACCGCGGACGACGTCACCGGCCGAGGCACCGGTGTGGACGACGCCACGCTGGCGCACAAGACCAACGTGGTCCGCGAGTCGCTGGCGCTGCACGACGTGCCGGGCACCGAGCCGTTCGCGGCACTGCGGGCGTACGGCGGGCTGGAGCACGCCGCGCTCGCCGGCTACATCCTCGGCGCGGCAGCGAACGGCGTACCGGTGATCCTCGACGGCGTGATCGCGGGTGCCGCGGCGCTGGTCGCGCAGGCGATCTGCCCGGCCGCCGCCGGCTACTTCGTGGCCGGGCACCGGTCGGCCGAGCCGGGGCACAGCGTGGCGCTGAAGGCGCTCGGGCTGCAGCCGCTCGTCGACCTGGACCTGCGCCTCGGTGAGGGCACCGGCGCGGTGCTCGCGTACCCGATCGTGTGCTGCGCGGTGCGCGCCCTGCGGGACATGGCGACGTTCGAGTCCGCCGGGATCGACGAGGCGTGAAGGCAGAGGCGGACCCCTACCTGGCCGGGCTGGTGCTGGCCGGCCGCCGGGTCGTCGTGGTCGGCGGCGGCGGGGTCGCGCAGCGCCGGCTGCCGCGGCTGCTGGAGGCCGGCGCGCAGGTGGACCTGGTCTCGCCGAGCGTCACGCCCACGATCGAGGGCATGCTCGGCGACCCGAAGCTGCGCTGGCTGCAGCGCGGCTACCAGTCGGGTGACCTGGACGGCGCCTGGTACGTGGTGGCCGCCACCGACGACACCGCGGTCAACGAGGCCGTGTCGGCGGACGCCGAGGCGGCGCGGATCTTCTGCGTACGCTCCGACGACCGGACCAGGGGTACGGCGTGGACCCCGGCCTCGGGCAAGCACGACGCGGTGACGGTCGGGGTGCTCGCCGGTGGTGACCACCGGCGCTCGGCCTCGGTCCGTGACGCGGTCCTGGAAGGGCTGCGGGACGGTTCGATCGGCGCGCACGAGGCGGCGGACAAGCCGGCCGGGGTCTACCTGGTGGGCGGCGGGCCGGGTGACCCCGACCTGATCACGGTGCGCGGCCGGCGGCTGCTCGCCGAGGCCGACGTGGTGGTGGCCGACCGGCTCGCCCCGCAGCGGCTGCTGGACGAGCTGCACCCGGGTGTGGAGCTGGTGGACGCGGCGAAGCTGCCGCGCGGCCGGGCCGCGGCGCAGGCCGAGATCAACCGGGTGCTGGTCGAGCGGGCCCGCGAGGGCAAGCTCGTCGTCCGGCTCAAGGGCGGCGATCCTTACGTCTTCGGGCGCGGTTTCGAGGAGGCCATCGCGTGCGCCGAGGCCGGCGTGCCGTGGACCGTCGTACCGGGCATCACCAGCGCGATCTCGGTGCCCGCGGCGGCCGGGATCCCGGTCACGCACCGCGCGGTGACGCACGAGTTCACCGTGGTGTCCGGGCACATCCCGCCAGGTCACCCGGAGTCGCTCGTGGACTGGGCGGCGCTGGCCAAGATGCGCGGCACGCTGGTGCTGCTGATGGCGGTCGAGAACCTGCCCGAGATCTCGGGCACCTTGATCCGCAACGGCCGCCCGGCCGGCACGCCGGCGGCGGCCATCGCCGACGGCACCCTGCCGGGGCAGCGGGTCGTCACCGCGGACCTGGACGGCATCGCGACGGCGATGGAGGCGGCCGGTGTCGGCGCCCCGGCGATCATCGTGATCGGTGACGTGGTGCGGGTCGCTGCCGGCCTGGCGGCCTGGAGCGCCGACCGGTCGTGAGCCGCCTGATCCGGGTCGAGGACGCGGCCGACCAGCGGCTGGCTGAGTACGTCGACCTGCGCGACGTCAACGCGCGCAAGCTGCTGGAGGCCGAGCACGGCATCTTCATCGCCGAGGGCGAAAAGGTGATCCGGCGCGCGGCCGAGGCGGGTTTCGAGCCGCGCTCGTTCCTGCTGGCCGAGCGCTGGCTGGAGTCGCTGGACGACGTGCTCGCGCGCTGGCCGCAGACCCCGGTGTACGTCGTGACGCCGGAGCTGGCCGAGCGGGTGACCGGCTTCCACGTGCACCGCGGCGCGCTCGCGTCGTACCTGCGCCGCCCCACCGCCGACCTCGACGCGGTGCTGGCCGGTGCGCGGCGGGTCGTCGTACTCGAGGACGTCGTCGACCACACCAACGTGGGTGCGATCTTCCGGTGCGCGGCGGGGCTCGGGTTCGACGCGGTGGTGATCGCGCCGCGGTGCGCGGACCCGCTGTACCGCCGGTCGATCAAGGTGAGCATGGGCTCGGTGTTCACGCTGCCGTACGCGCGGCTGGACGACTGGCGCGGTGGGCTGGAAGCCCTGGCGCACAAGGGGTTCCGTACCGTGGCGCTGACGCCCGCGCCGGACGCCGTGCCGCTGGACCGGGCGGCGCGGGAGCTGGCGGACGAGAAGGTCGCGCTGCTGTTCGGGACCGAGGGGGAGGGGCTGTCCGGGCACTGGATGGACAGCGCCGAGGTCCGGGTGAGGATCCCGATGCGGCGCGGGATCGACTCGCTCAACGTCGCGGCCAGCGCGGCGGTCGCCTGCTACGTGTTCGGCGGCTACGACGGGGAGGCGTAAGCGCGTCGTCAGAGGCTCGGTGCCGCCTTCAGCTCGCGTCGTACCGCGAGGCCGGTGCCGACCAGGACGGCGCCCCAGACCAGCGCCATGATGCCGATCCAGACCGCGATGCCGACCGCGCCCTTGCCGGGGTTGGCGGCGAAGAAGATGCCGATCAGGATCGACAGCGCCGCGCTCAGGACGAGGAGCCAGCGCGGCATCATCAGCGTGCTGGAGAACGCGCCGACGAGCTCGAACGCGCCGCGGACGATCAGCCAGATGCCGAGGATCCAGGTCAGCGTCACCGCGGTCAGGCCGGGACTCGTGATCGCGAAGAACGCCGCGAGCAGGGCGATCCCGCCCATCACGACCAGCCACAGCCGGCCGCCGCGGGACTCCGGCTGGAACGCCTGCGCGATCGCGCTCGCGCCGTCGACCAGCGCCCAGAAGCCCCACAGCAGCGCGAGCGCGACGGCGGTGTCGATCGGCCACGCGATCGCCAGGATCCCGAAGACGATGGCGATCAGCCCGCGGGCGACGACCCACTTCCAGCCGATGCTGAGCCAGTCCCTGACCATGTCGAGGCCCTCCCGGTCACGGGCCGGCGCGGTGCGACCCTTCCCGTCATGATTCTCCCGACGGGAAGGGTCCGCAAGGCTGTACGAGCCGTCAGCCGATGACGCGGTGGTCCGCCCAGAACTGGGTCAGATCAGTCGAACCCGCCGCCGCCTGGGCCGCGGCCTTGAACTCCGCGACCGTGGAGACGCCGTACCAGTGCGACTGGGTGTACGTCTTCAGCAGGTCGGCCATCGCGGTGTCGCCGATCTTGCGGCGCAGATCGTGCAGGGTGCACTTGCCGTAGCCGTAGACGACGGTCGAGTACCGGCTGGAGTGCGCGTCCCAGTACGCCATCGAGTTGGTCAGCTTCTCGTCGGACGACGCCCAGGTGATACTGCAGCCCGATCCCGTCTTGTTGAAGTACAGGTCGGTCAGGTAGTCGGTGAAGCCCTCGTCCAGCCACGGCACGCCGTACTCGTCGTCACCGACGATGCCGTAGTACCACTGGTGGCCGAGCTCGTGCACCGCCGCGGTCGAGCTCGCGGTGTCCATCACCAGGCCCGGGTACTCCATGCCGCCGAACCAGAAGTTGTTGTCCAGCAGCACGTCGACCTCGCCGTACGGGTACGCACCGACCCGCGACGCGTGCGCGTCGACGGCCGCGGCCGAGGTGGACTGCATGGACGAGGCGGTGCTCGAGCTGATCCCGGACACCCAGTAGGTGTTGACCTTCGTACCCGCCGGCGTCGTCGTCGACGAGGTGTTGAAGGGTCCGGACGCCCACGCGAAGTCACGGACCTTGGAGGCCGTGGCGTGCGTGGTCGTGTTGGTGCCGCTGGTGGTCTCGGTCGACGTACCGGTCGCCGGGGTCTTCAGCGAGGTCGGGTGGGTCAGCGTGACGTCGAAGTCCGACGCCAGCGTGTAGAACGACTCACCGTTGTTGGTGTACGGGTCGAGGTGCCAGCCCGCGCCGTCGCGGACCGCCAGCACCGGCAGCGCGTTGCCGATGAACGAGTACGCGCCGTCGTGGCCGAACCGGTCCACGCCGTCCGGCACGACGACCGACAGGTCGAAGCCGACGGTGGCGGTCTGGTTCTGCTGCAGCGGCGTCGTCAGCGTCACCTTCAGCGCGGTGCAGCCGACGGTGAGCGAGCCCGCGGTGCCGCCGGTCACGTTCGACACGGTGATCGGCGTGTTCGTCGGGCAGCTGCCGTGGTAGTTGTCCCACAGCCGCAGGTACACCTCGTTGAGCACGGTCGACGACGCGTTCCCGAACGTCACCGACTCGGTCCCGGTCCAGGTGAAACCGTTGGCGTCACTGGTCAGGTTGACGGTGTACGACGGGGAGGCCGGCGTGCGGGTGCTGTCCGGGGCGGAGGCGTTCACCGTCCAGGTGAAGCTCGCGGTGCCGGTGTTGTTGCCCGGGTCCTTCGCCGTCACGGTGACGTTGGACGTCCCGGCGGTGGTCGGCGTACCGCTGATCAGGCCGGTGGAGGAGTTGATCGACAGCCCGGCCGGCAGCCCGGTCGCGCTGTACGTCAGCGTGTCGCCCTGCGGGTCCGACGCGCTGATCTGCAGGCTGGCCGCGGTGCCGGCGGTGGAGGTCTGGGCACCGGGGTTGGTCACGACCGGGCTCTGGCCGGTGGACCCGCCGGACGCGGACAGCGCGACGTCGTCGACCACGAAGCTCGTCTGCAGGCTGCTGTCCTCGACGCCGGTGAACTTCAGCGTCACGGTCTGGCCGATGAACGCGGTGGCGTCGATGGTCCGCTGCTGGTACCCGGACGCCGCGTTGACGTTGGAGTACGACGCGACCGTGGTGGTGCCGAGCTGAACGGTCAGCCTGTCGTACACCGTGGAGCCGGACTCCTTGGTGTCGATGTGCAGCCAGTAGGTCAGCGACGCGCTGGTGCAGCCGGACGGGATCGTGACCGACTGGCTCAGCGTGTCGGTGTGGCTGCTGCCGTAGCCGTCCAGCCAGGCGAAGTAGCTGCCGGAGTGCGGCGACTCGGTGGAGGAGGTGGTGGAGATGACGCCGCTGGTCGCGGACCAGGGCGACGTACCGGACTCGAAGCCGGGGTTGCCGACCACGTTGGTGCCGTCGCAGCCTGCGGCGTTCGCCTGCAGTGCCGCCGGGCCGGCGACCAGGCCGGCCGCCAGCGCGATGAGCGCGGCGTACGTCCTCTTTCTCATGGGGCGGGATCCTTCCTGGGCGGGGGAATCCCTGCCCGTCACCCGGGCCACAGCGCACACGTCACGTTCCGGCCTGGTCACAGACAGGGGTGCGCAAAGGATGAGGGGGCCGCCGCGAGCCCGGCAAGGGATCAGCCCGACTGCAAGGGTTACCCCTTGTACGACGTCCGGCAGGCGGACCTTCAGCCGTCCGTGTCGTCGCCGTCGTCGTGCCGCATGGGCGTGACCGGCCAGTCGGCCGGGTACAGCGCGTCGAGCTCCTCGGCCTCCGCGTACAGCCGCCTGCGGTACTTGCGGGACAGCCGGTCGCCGAACACGATGCCCTGCGTGTGGTCGGTCTCGTGCTGCAGGCAGCGCGCGAGCAGCGCGTCGCCCTCGAACGTCACCGGCTTGCCGGTGTGGTCGACGCCGGTCACCCTCGCCCAGTCCGGCCGCACGCACTTGGTGAACGCGCCGGGCAGCGACAGGCAGCCCTCGTCGCCCTCGTCCAGCCGCCGGTCCTTGTCGGTGCGCACCTCGACGACCGGGTTGCACACGACACCGGACTGGATGTTGCCCTGGGCATCGGGGCACTCGAACACGAACAGCTGCAGGTCGACGCCGACCTGGTTCGCGGCCAGCCCGACCCCCTCGGCGGCGCGCATGGTGGCGACCATGTCGGCGACCAGCTTCGCCAGCTCGTCGCCGAACTCGGTGACCGGCTTGCACACGTGGTGCATCACGTCCTCGCCCCAGCGGGTGATGCGCAGCACGGTTCCGTCGGACGGCAGCTTCGGCATGGACCGGATCCTACGAGGTGCCCCCGATGCGACCTGCCCGAGATCGCGGGCAGGTCGCATCGGTGCAGGGTCAGACGTTGGTTTCGTCGCGGAAGGCGACCCAGTCGCGGACCACCGCGAGGTCGTACGACGGGCCGTTGAGCGGGATCACGAACTGGCGGCTGCCGACGGCGAGCAGCTCCGGGCCGAGCTTGTCCGGGGCGTGGTCGCCGACGCTGACCGAGCGCTCGATCTCGCCCGGGTCGCGGCCGAGGCCGGCGCAGTGCCGGTCCAGGACGTCGTGCTTGTGCGCGATCGTCTCGGCGTTGCCGAACCCGTGCCAGATGTGCGCGTGCTTCGCGGTGTGCCGCAGTGTCTTGCGCTCGCCGCCGCCGCCGATCAGGATCGGGATCTCGCGGGTGGGTGCCGGGTTCAGCTTCTTCAGCCGTCGCTCGATCCGCGGCAGCGCCTCGCCGAGCGCGTCGAGCCGGCCGCCGGCGGTGCCGAACTCGTAGCCGTACTCGTCGTAGTCCTTCTCGAACCAGCCCGAGCCGATGCCGAGGATCAGCCGGCCGCCGCTGATGTGGTCGACGGTGCGCGCCATGTCGGCGAGCAGGTCCGGGTTGCGGTAGCTGTTGCACGTCACCAGGGCGCCGATCTCGACGCGCTCGGTGGCCTCGGCCCAGGCGCCGAGCATCGTCCAGCTCTCGAAGTGCTTGCCGTCCGGCTCGCCGTACAGCGGGAAGAAGTGGTCCCAGTTGAACACGATGTCGACGCCGACCGCCTCGGCGGCGGCGACGGCACGCCGGATGTCGGCGTACTCGGCGTGCTGGGGATGGAGCTGGACGCCGATCCGGACCGGCCGGTCGGCGTACGGGCGGGGGTTGGCCTGTGGCGATGTCATGCTGATGAGCCTAGGTCGCGACCGAAGCTGGAGGTGTCGTCGTGCTGCCCGACGAGACGGCG
The DNA here is from genome assembly GCA_036506875.1 of Kribbellaceae bacterium. GTDB lineage: Bacteria > Actinomycetota > Actinomycetes > Propionibacteriales > Kribbellaceae > DASRHY01. The sequence continues at coordinate 7,620 of DASXRB010001124.1, forward strand.
GAGTTCGCCCGGCTGTTCAGAGGATTCCTGGAGCAGATGCAGCGGCCGCCGGAGAACATTCGCGAGTCGCTCGTCGTCCGGCTGCGCGACCATCTCGGCGCGGAGCCGCTGGAGCTGCCGGTCGTCGGCGCTTCCTACCCGCCGTACGACCACGCCAACGTCCACCTCGCGCTCACCGCGTGGTTCGGCGAGGGAGCCGAGCTGGTCGGGGTGAGCGGTATGCACCGGGGCCACCACACGCTGAGCGAGCTGCTCGAGCTCGCCGGGCGGCACGAGGAGTTCGGTGTCGGGCCGGTGGACTACGCGCACGTCCCCGTGTCGCCCGACGACGAGGTCGCCTGCGTGAGCTTCGGGTTCTTCCTCGGCACCGGCCCGGACGGCCCGGTCGCCGCCCTGATGCGCGCGCCACGGCCCGAGTTCGGCAGCGCGGACGTCAGGGTCGAGGTGCTGGCGCGGAACCGCGAGGCGGCGAAGCGACTGCTGCGCGAGCTTCCGGCGTTGATTGCCGAGCGCAACGTCTTCCGCGGGCAGGTGATCTCGTTCGAGGGATCGGAGTTCGGCCCGGGCGTCGGGCCGTTCCGGTTCCACCGGCGTCCCACGCTCACCCGTACGGACATCGTGCTGGCCGACGGCGTCCTGGAGCGGGTCGAGCGCCAGGTCGTCGGCGTCGCGCGACACCGTACGACGTTGCGCGAGGCGGGCCAGCACCTGCGCCGCGGGCTGCTGCTGTACGGACCGCCCGGCACCGGCAAGACCCACACCGTGCGCTTCCTGCTGTCGGAACTCCCGGACTTCACGGTCGTGCTGCTGGCCGGCATGACGATCGGGCTGATCCACCAGGCGTGCGCGCTGGCGCGGATGCTGCAGCCGGCCCTCGTCGTACTGGAGGACTGTGACCTGGTCGCCGAGGCGCGCGACTTCCACCACGGTATGGCGAACCCGCTGCTGTTCCAGGTGCTGAACGAGATGGACGGGCTGGCCGACGAGGCGGACGTGGCCTTCCTGCTCACCACGAACCGGGCCGACCTGCTCGAGCCCGCGCTGAGCCAGCGACCAGGCCGGGTCGACCTGGCCGTCGAGATCCCGCTGCCGGACGCCGACGGGCGCCGCCGGCTGCTGGAGCTGTACGGTCCGCGGCTCCGGCTGGACGAGACCGAGCTGGCCGAGGTGGTCGAGCGGATCGACGGCACGACCGCGTCGTTCAGCAAGGAGCTGGTGCGCCGGGCGGTGCTGATCGCGGCCGAGCGCGGGTCCGCCGAGACGACGGCCGCGGACGTGCGCCGGGCGGTCGACGAGCTGCTGTCGGACCGGGACGCCCTGACCCGCCGCCTGCTCGGCGGGCGGCACGAGGACGGCGATCAGCTGGGCGGCGGCCACACCGGCGGCGCCATCGTCATGCCGGAGCCAGGCTGGTGACTCAGGCCGGCAGCCGCGCCGCCCGCGACTCCAGGTAGCGCTGCTCGGGGAGGCTGGTGGTGCGGCGGGCGGCGGCACGGTACGACGACCGGGCGCTCGCGTAGTCGCCGGCCATCTCGTACAGGTGGGCGCGCACGGCCTCCAGCCGGTGGTGCTCGGCGACGCGCTTGTCCGCGTCGAGCACGGCGAGCAGGTCGAGACCGGCCTGCGGACCCTCCACCATGGCCAGCGCGACGGCGTGGTTCAGGGTGACCATCGGGTTCGGTGCCAGGCGTTCCAGGATGCGGTAGAGCCCCAGGATCTGCGGCCAGTCGGTCTCGTCCGCGCTCGGGGCCTCGGCGTGCACGGCGGCGATCGCGGCCTGCAGCTGGTAGGGACCGACAGGCGAGCGGGCGAGGGTCTCGGTGGTCAGCCGTACGCCCTCGGCGATGGCTTCCGCGTCCCACAGTGTGCGGTCCTGCTCGGCGAGCGGGACCAGGGTGCCGTCGGCGCGGGCGCGGGCGGCGCGCCGGGCGTGGGTGAGCAGCATCAGCGCGAGCAGGCCCGCCACCTCGCCGTCGTCCGGGAGCAGCTTGCGGACCGCGCGGGCCAGGCGGATCGCCTCGGTGGCGAGCTCCACGCGCTGCAGCTGCGGGCCGGAGGTGGCGGTGTAGCCCTCGTTGAAGATCAGATACAGCACCTGCAGCACGACCCGCAGCCGGTCGGTACGCTCCGCGTCCGGCGGCAGCTGGAAGGTCGCGCCGGTGGCCTTGATCCGCTGCTTGGCCCGGCTGATCCGCTGCGCCATCGTCGCCTCGGGCACCAGGAAGGCGCTGGCGATCTGCGCGGTCGTGAGACCGCCGACCGCGCGCAGGGTCAGCGCGACCTGGGACGGCGGCGACAGCTCCGGATGGCAGCACATGAACAGCAGCGTGAGGGTGTCGTCGGCCTCGGGTGGCTGCTCGTCGTCGGCGGCCGGCGCGATGTCGGCCGGGTCGAGCGCGGCCACGGTCTCCTCGCGCCGGCGGCGCGCCTCCTCGCTGCGCAGCTGGTCGGTCAGCCGGCGCGAGGCCACCCGGATCAGCCACGCGCGCGGGTTGTCCGGCAGGCCCTCGGCCGGCCACTGCTGGGACGCCGCCAGCAGCGCCTCCTGGACGGCGTCCTCGCACAGGTCGAAGTGGCCGTAGCGCCGTACCAGCGCGCCCAGGACCTGCGGCGCCAGCTCGCGCAGCAGGTCCTCGGCGGCGGTGTCCATCGTCGTACTCGACTCACGTCCCGGGGCTCACATCTCCAGCCCGCCGGACTCCATCACCGGCCGCACCTCGATCGCGGTCAGCGCCGCCTCCGGCAGCTGCGCGGCCAGCTCGTTCGCCCGGTCGGTGGTCTCGCAGTCGACGACGTAGTAGCCGGCGAGGAACTCCTTCGCCTCGACATACGGGCCGTCGGTGACGGCGGGCACCCCGTCGCGCACCCTGACCGTGGTGCTGTTCGACGGGTCGGCCAGCGCGGCGAACCCGACCAGCTCACCGGACTCGCGCAGCGGCGCCTGGAACGCCTCGTGCGCGCCGAACACCGCCTTGCGCTCCTCCTCGGACAGCGCCTCGATGATCTCCGGGTTCATCATGATCAGCAGCAGGTACTTCACGTCAGCTCCTCAGGTCACGGCGCGTCTCGTGGCGCCTGTCGACCGGTACGTCGACGCCGGGTCACGACCTTCGACATCCTCCCTCATCGCTGGTTGACGCGTGCCCGGCCGGGGTTACGGTTGACGGTGAGGGAAGGAGGCAAGTGATGCTTCGACGTGTCGCCCTCGGAACGCTCGCGGCCGCGGCCGTGCTGGCCCTCGCGGCCGCCGTGGAACCCGCCGCCGCGGAGCCGGGCCAGTCCCCGGCCGGCCAGCTTTTCGTACCCGCCGGCGAGCCCGCGTTCACCCCGGTCATCGCCCCGGTCACCGGCGAAGAGCTCAAGCACGACGGCATGACCATGTGCGCACCGAACTCGTCGCTGTGACGGCGCGCGGACGGTGACGGCGCGGGGGCGTACCAGGCAGTAACGTGCGTCGGGTGAGATCGCCTCGTCAGCTGTCCCCGGTCGTCTGGAAGCCACCACCGGCCCCGCCCGCGCGGGGCGGAGCGCTCGCGCCCGAGGTCGGCGTCGTACCGCTGCCCGGCGACGGGCCGGAGGACGTGCTCGTCGGCGACGACGGGAGCGTCGTCGCCAGTCTGGTCGACGGACGGGTCGTGCGGGTCAGCGCGGACGGGCGGACGATCAGCACGGTGTGCGACACCGGTGGCCGGCCGCTCGGACTGGAGTGGCTGCCGGACGGGTCACTGCTGGTGTGCGACTCGCGCCGCGGCCTGCTCCGGGTCGATGCCGAGGGCGACATCGAGGAGCTGGCGACCGAGGCGGACGGGCAGCCGTTCCTGTTCTGCAACAACGCCGCCGTGACCGCGGACGGCACGATCTACTTCACCGACTCGTCCGCGCGGTTCGGCATCGGCGAGTGGAAGGCTGACCTGCTCGAGCACTCCAGCACCGGCCGGCTGCTGCGTCGTACCCCTGATGGCGCGGTCGACGTGCTGAGCACCGGGATGAGCTTCCCGAACGGGGTGGCGCTGAGCGCGGACGAGAAGCGGCTGTTCGTCGCCGAGACGTCGTCGTACCG
>DASXRB010001125.1:0-2640 GCA_036506875.1 Kribbellaceae bacterium
GTCGGCGCCTTCGCGCCCCACGGCCCCGGCTGCTCGACGACCAGCCAGCCGGCCGCGACGACAGCCGTCCCGGCGAGCGGCTCACCGAGCTCGCGGCACCAGGTCGAACAGAGCTTGTCGGGAGCACTCACAGGGACACACCGTACGCGTTCGGGCAGGTCGCATCAGCCGCGGGAGGGGCGGGTGCGGCCGAGGACGACAGCGGCGAGGATCGCGGCGGCGAAGGCGCTGACGGCGGCACCGGCGAAGATGGCGTGGACCTGGGCGATGGCGGCGTCGCGGAGGGCTTCGAGGAACGGCCGGCAGGTCGCGGGGGAGTCGGGGCAGAGCTGGTTCGCGGGCGGGATGCGGTCCGCGACGGCGTAGTAGCGGCGCAGCCCGATCGCGGTCAGGGCCGAGACGCCGACGAGCATGCCGACCATCCGGGCCACGACGACCAGGGCGCTGGCCAGGCCGTGGCTGTCGTCGGGGGTCGCGGCCAGGATGGCGGAGTTCACCGGCGAGATCGCCAGGCCGAAGCCGAAGCCGCAGGCGAGCAGGACGAGGGTGGCGGTGAGGTGCCGCAGCGACTCGCGGTCCCAGGTGGTCATCACGAGGAACATCGCGCCCGCCAGGGTGAGACCGACGGCGGTGATGGCGCCGAGGCCGAACCGGCGGGTCAGCCAGCCGCCCACGACCGCACCGACCGGGAGCGCGACCAGGAACCGCAGCAGCTCGAAGGCCGCGCCGAGCTGGTCACCGCCGTGGATCGTGGTCCGCGCGAAGACCGGTACGTCGACCAGCGCCGCGATCAGCGCCGCGCCGACGAGCACGCTGACCGCCAGCGCGCCCCACGCGGGGCGGGGGCCGAGCAGTCCGGACGGCACGATCGCCCGCGGCGTACGACGCTGCCACCACCAGAACGCGACCGCGAACACCGCGGCCGCCACCAGCAGCCACGGTCCGGCGGGCGCCATCAGCTCCCGCTCCGGGTCGGCTGTCGCGAAGGCCAGTACGACGCCCGCGAGCGCCAGCGCCAGCAGCATCGCGCCGGTCAGGTCGACCGCGCGCAGCGTCGTACCGAGCCCGGCGCCGCGCACGGACAGCACCGACCACAGCGCGAACAGCACCAGTGTCGCGACCCCGATCGGTGTGGCGAGCCGGGAGTCACCGGTGAACGGTACGAACGGCGTCCCGAGGGTCACGTCCGTCGCCAGCGCCGCCGGCGCCAGCAAGGTCAGCCCGAGGGCGACGCAGGCCAGCACCCCGGCCACCACCGCGAGCACCCGGCGCGGCCGCCGCGCGCCGTGCAGGAACACCGCCAGCACGACCGCCACGCCCAGGTTGATCCAGAAGATCCAGCGCCAGCCGGCGATCGCGAGCACGGCAGCACCGAACAGCGGACCGAGCACCGACCCGAGCTCCTGCACCGCGCCCACGACACCGAGCGGCAGGCCGCGCCGCTGCGCCGGCCACAGGTCCGCGACCAGGGCGAGCGTCGCCGGGACGAGCCCGCCGCCCCCGACACCTTGCAGGAAGCGACCCGTGACCACGAGGGACAGGTCGTACGACGAGGCGGTGGTCAGCGAGCCGACCGCGAACAGCAGGAGCGCCCCGACCAGGACCGGCGTACGGCCCACGACGTCGGCGATCCGGCCGATCAGCGGCAGCACCGCGATGTAGCCGAGCAGGAACCCGGACACGATCGGCGCCGCCCGCTGCAACTGGTCGGCGGACAGGCCGACACCGGCCATCATGTCGGGCAGTGCGAGGACGACGACGTACGTGTCCGCGGCGGCGAACGCCACCGCCACGGACGCGAGCGCCAGCTTCCCCCGCGGGCTCACAGCGGCATCGGGCGGATCACGAGGTCGGCGGCTTGGTGATCGAGACCTGCTCGCCGTACTTGTCGAGCGTGATGTCGTACGTAGTGGTCGCACCGGCGTAGAACGGTCCGGCGATGGTCGCCGCCACCAGCCGCTTGGTGTCCTTGTCGATCTTGAACGTCGACGGGAACTCCTGCGTCGCGGACGCCTTCGGGAACAGGCCGGCCAGGCTGGCGCCCGTGACGGTGCCGGTCACCTCGGTCACCAGGACCGTGCCCAGCCGGGACTCGCCCTTGATCGCCGGGTTCTTCAGCGTCGGGAGCCACGACTGGATGCCCTTGGCCGGGTCGATGAAGATCGCCGGGTCGGGGGCGCCCAGGTCCGCGAGCTGCTTGGGCGTGAACAGGACGAAGTTCGGCAGGAACGCCGGCTTGACGTAGACCTTGCCACCGATCGAGACCGCCTCGGCGTCGATCAGGCTGCCCTTGTTGGACACGGTCAGGCTGCCCGTGAACGCGGGGGCGTGGGTGACGACCCCGTCGCCCCTGGACAACGCCTGCGCGGTGGGCGGGATGTCCCGGCCGTCGAGGACGACGTGCACGCTCATCGCCTCGTCGACGGCCTTCTTGGCGGCCGTGAGCAGCGCCACCGGGTCCTGTGCCTGGGTGGGCTCCGGACCGCCCTTGTCGTCGGAGCAGCCGCTCAGGACGAGGGCGCCGACCGCGAGGGCGGCGAGCAGTCTCTTCATGGGATCAGCCTGCCAGGCCGGGAGCGCACGCGGCGATCGGCTGCGCGGCCGGCGTACCGGAACCGTCCCGGCGCCCGTCGGCCGCGG
>DASXRB010001126.1:0-3481 GCA_036506875.1 Kribbellaceae bacterium
CGTCGGTTCCTGTGGTGCTCGACGCCGGGATCGGTACGGCGAGCGACGCCGCGCTGGCGATGGAGCTCGGCTGTGACGCGGTGCTGCTGGCCAGTGCCGTCACCCGGGCGGAGCGTCCGGAGCTGATGGCGGCCGCGATGCGCCAGGCGGTCGCGGCGGGTCGCGCCGCGCGGCTGGCCGGCCGGATCCCGCAGCGCTGGTACTCCGCGCTGCCGTCCTCCCCCGTCACGGGCCGCCTCGGCAGCTGACGGTCGCGGCAGGTCGTCGTACGACATCCTGAGGCCTGGGGCGGCAGATCGTAACGCCGATTGTGAATCACAACGATGTATTTCAACGAGTCCCATGTAACACTTTGGCAACTTTAACCTCGTTGATCCCAGACGCCACTGTCGCCACATGAGCCCCGGTGCTTACCGTCGAACAGCGCTCCACGGGGAGTAGCACCAGGGCGGAGCGCGGACGCAGACCACGACCGAGGGGGCACACGAGCGAAGGAACGGGGAAATGACCTTCGACCTGTATGCCAGAACACTCAGCGTCAGGCGCCGGCTGGCAGAGCTGGTGCGAACCAAGCCGCCGCGGATAGCCGCCGGGATCGGCGTACCGCTGCTCGCCGCCGGCCTGATCACCGCCGGGTTCCCCGGACTCGGGGACTACCGGATCAAGCGGGGCGACACACTGACCGCGATCGCCGACCGGTACGGCACCACCGTGCGGAACCTGGTCCGGATCAACGACCTGCCCGGCAACGGCAACCTGATCTACGCCGGCGACGTGCTCAAGGTGCCCGTCCGCCGGACCAGCCCGCGGGTGCCGGCCAACATCCGGATCATCGTGTACGTCGTGAAGCCGGGTGACACGGTCAGCGAGATCGCGCACCGGTTCCACATCCGCAGCCAGGCGGTGCTCCGCGCGAACGGGCTGCGCGCGAGCAGCCGCATCTACGCCGGCCGGCCGCTGCGGGTCCCGGTGCCCAAGCCGGCGGTCAAGCCCGCGAAGAAGTGCACGCCGCACAACTGCTTCGGCGGGCGCACCTACCCCGCGAAGGTGGTCGCCGCGGCCGAGCGGAACCGTGCGCTGCTGCGGCACCGGAGGCTGCCGACCCGCGGCCACATGCGCACGATCATCGCGCGCACAGCCCGCGCGCACGGCGTGGACCCGAACCTGGCGCTCGCGGTCGCCTGGCAGGAGTCCGGCTGGAAGCAGCGGGTGGTCTCCCCCGCGAACGCCATCGGCGCGATGCAGGTGCTGCCGTCGACCGCGCGGTTCTCCGCCGGCATCGTCGGCCGCCGGCTGGACCTGCTGAGCGCCCGCGACAACGCGACCGCCGGCGTGGTGCTGCTGGACTGGCTGACCCGGGCCGCGTCGGTGCCGAACGCCGTCGCCGGCTACTACCAGGGCCTGGGGTCGGTGCGCCGGCACGGCATGTACGGCGACACCAAGCGGTACGTCGCGAACGTGCTGCGGATCAAGCACCGGCTGGACCAGGGCTGGGACCCGCTGCGGTAGCGACGCATGCGCGGAGGGTGCCGGTTCGGCGCGGCTGCGCGAGTCGCGCCGGACCGGCTACTTACACTTCCTTCGTGGATACCCAGGCCAGTGACCAGCTCGTCGGGCGGCTGCTCGACGGCCGGTACCGGGTGGGTGACAAGGTCGCCCGCGGCGGGATGGCCACGGTGTACGAGGCGCTCGACACCCGGCTGGACCGGGTGGTGGCGCTCAAGATCATGCACGTCGGGCTCGGCCACGACGCCGACTTCTCCCGCAAGTTCGTCCAGGAGGCCCGCTCGGCGGCCAAGCTGTCGCACCCGAACGTGGTGGCCGTCTTCGACCAGGGCGCGGACTCCGAGACGCTGTTCCTGGCGATGGAGTACGTGCCCGGGCGGACGCTGCGGGAGGTGATCCGGGAGCAGGCGCCGATGCCACCGGCCCGGGCGCTGGACCTGCTCGCCCCGATCCTGTCCGCGCTGTCCGCCGCGCACGACGCCGGCATCGTGCACCGCGACATCAAGCCCGAGAACGTGCTGATCGCCGCCGACGGCACCGTCAAGGTCGCCGACTTCGGGCTGTCCCGCGCGGTCAGCGGGGACGGCAACACCGCGACCCAGGGCCTGCTGATGGGCACCGTGTCGTACCTCGCGCCCGAGCTGGTCACCGAGGGCACCGCGGACGCCCGGTCGGACGTGTACTCGGCCGGGATCGTGCTGTACGAGATGCTCACCGGGGTCAAGCCGCACACCGGCGAGACCCCGATCCAGGTGGCGTACCGGCACGTGCACGCCGACGTGCCGCCGCCGTCGCGGATGCAGCCCGGGCTCCCGCCGTACATCGACGCGCTGGTGCAGCGGTCGACGGCCCGCAGCCGCGAGCTGCGGCCCGCCGACGCGCACGTGTTCGCCCGCCAGGTCCGCCAGGTCCGCAGCGCGCTCGACGAGGGGCTGCCGGACGACCCGGAGCTGACCGGCGACCTGACCGTGCCGATCCTCACCAGCTACGAGCCCGGCCCGTTCGACGACGCGCCCGAGCCGGCAGCGCGGCCCGCGGTCAACGGGACCGACAAGGGCGAGCGGTCGGACACGATCGTGGTCGAGCACGACCTGCCGCCGGTCGCTCCCCCGTCGCGGCCGGTTCCCCCGCCGGTACGACGGCCGGAGCGGCGCCGGTCCCGCGGTCCGCTGGCGTTCCTCGTCGTACTGCTGCTCGCGATCGGCGTCGGCACCGGCGCCTGGTACTACGGGGTCCAGCGGTTCACCAAGACCCCGAACCTGGTCCAGCTGCAGGCAGCGCAGGCCGACGCCAAGGCGCACGGGCTCGGGCTGAGGACGACCATCAGCGGGCAGGAGTACAGCGAGGACTTCGCGGCGGGCGTCGTCCTGCGCACCGACCCGGACCCCGGCGACCGGATCCTCAAGACCGGCACGATCAGGCTGATCGTGTCCAAGGGCAAGGAGCGGTACAAGGTCCCGGCGCTGGCCGGGATGCACCTGTCCGCGGCGCAAGACGCGATCGGCCGGCTGAACCTGACGGTCGGCGACCAGAAGCAGGAGTACAGCGAGTCGATCGCCGAGGGCAAGGTGATCGCCAGCTCCCCCGGCCCCGGCACGGTCGTCAAGCGCGGAGCGGTCGTGAGCCTCACCATCAGCAAGGGCAAGAAACCGCTCCCGGTGCCGAACTACACCGGCCAGCGGGCCCGGGACGCGACCCGCGCGCTGAAGAAGCTGGGTCTGGTGCCGGTGATCACGCGCGAGTTCTCCGACACCGTTCAGCAGGGCCGGGTGATCAAGCAGGACCCGGCCTACGGGATCCGGTTCTCCGGCGACAAGATCAAGCTGGTCGTCTCGAACGGACCGCGCATGGTGCGGGTGCCGGGTGTGTGGCGGATGAACGCCGGCCGGGCGCAGGCGCTGCTGGAGGGTGCCGGGTTCAAGGTCGTCGTGAACCGCCCGCCGTTCGGCCTCGGCTACGACCTGGTCGCCGGGCA
>DASXRB010001127.1:0-4768 GCA_036506875.1 Kribbellaceae bacterium
CGGGCGCCGGCGAAGTCGTGAAGTACGGCTCGGTCGTCACCATCACGGTGATCTGACCGCGTGCCAGCGCCTCCCGGATGGACCGCGTACGGCATAGCCTGGGGTCTGGAGGTGGTCCGTGATGAAAGCTGAGGTCGGTGACCGGCTGCACGTCCGGGGCCGCACGGTCGGTACTCAGGAGCGCCAGGGCGAGGTGATCGAGGTCCGCGGGACCGACGGCGCACCGCCGTACCTGGTCCGGTTCTCCGACGGCCACGAGTCGCTGGTCTTCCCCGGCCCGGACTGCGTGGTCGAGCACCACCCGTCCAACTGACAGTCACGGCCCAGCACCTGTGCGCTGCGTCTGAGGTCCGCCAACGCGAAGAAGGCGTCCGACGCAGGGCACTAGTGTTGGGCGGTGACTCGCTCTCGCCTGGCCGTCCTGGCCCTGCTGGCCGTGACCGCCGTCTGGGGTTCGACGTTCTTCCTCACCAAGGATCTGCTGCACCGGATCGACGTCGCGGACTACCTGGCTCTGCGGTTCGCGATCGCCGCGGTGGCGCTGATCGTCGTACACCCGAGGGCGCTGCTGCGGCTGAGCGCGCTGGACCGCGGGCGCGCGGTGGCGCTGGGACTGGCGTACGGCGTGGCGCAGCTGCTGCAGACCGAGGGGCTGCGGCACACGTCGGCGAGCGTGTCCGGGTTCGTCACCGGGATGTACGTCGTGTTCACGCCGCTGCTGGCCGCCGTGGTGCTGCGCCAGCGGGCCGGGCGGCTGGCCTTGTTCGCGGTGGCGCTGGCGACCGTCGGGCTCGCGGTGCTGTCGCTGCGGGCGCCGCTGACCGGGCACGGGGTGCTCGGCACCGGTGAGCTGCTGACGCTGGGGGCGGCGGCGCTGTACGCGCTGCACATCGTGGGGCTCAGCGCCTGGTCGACGCATCAGAACGCGTTCGGGCTGTCCACGCTGCAGATGATCGTGATCGTGGGGGTGTGCGCGGTGGGCGCGATCCCGGCCGGCTTCTCGCTGCCGGTCAGCGGCGGCGACTGGCTGCGCGTGGTCTACATGGCGCTGGCGGCGGGCGCGCTGGCGCTGATCATCCAGACCTGGGGGCAGGCGCACCTGCCGCCGACCCGGGCGGCGATCGCGATGACGATGGAGCCGGTGTTCGCGTCGTTCTTCGCGGTGCTGTTCGGCGGCGAGAGCCTGACGGCGCGGATGCTCCTCGGCGGCGCCTGCGTGGTCGGCGCGATGTACCTGGTGGAGCTTGCGCCGAGGCGCAAGATTGAGGCTGAGGTCCAGCACCTGGCGCAGTAGGGGGGACATGAGAGACAGCGGCGGGCGGGCGATGCACTGGTACAGCACCGTGGTGCTGGCCACGCTGCTCGCCGTGCTCGCCGGCGGCTTCGCCTGGTCCCAGCAGCGGCTCCCGCGCCCGGACCTGGTGACCGACACCACGTTCGGCGGCGGCCGCTCGCTGCAGGAGGCCGAGCCGGAGCGGCAGCCGGACCTGCTGAGCCAGGCGGTCGCGGACCTGCGTCAGCTGACGTTGCCGAACGGCGCCGCGATAGCCGGGCCGCACGGTCCGTGGCGGTACGTCTGGCCGCGGGACGCCTCCTTCGTCGCGGCGGCGTACTGCGCGTCCGGTGACATCCGGGCCGGGTTGCGGGTGCTCGGCTTCCTCGACCGGGTCCGGCCGTCGCAGGGCCGGTGGGCGGCGCGGTACCGGCCGGACGGCTCGGGGCCGGTGGCCGACCGCCGCGGCCCGCAGCTCGACGACTCCGGCTGGGTGCCGTGGGCGGTCGGCACCTGCGCCGGCAGGGCGTCGTACGACGAGTTGGCGGGGCTGTTCGGCATGGTGCGGCAGTCCGCGGACCAGGCGGCCGCCGAGCTGGGTGACAACGGGCTGCCGGCCGCCTCGCCGGACTACTGGGAGCGGCCCGAGCGGCGTACGACGATCGGCGTGGCGGCGCCGCTGCTCGCCGGGCTGCGGTCGGCGACGGCGGTGGCGGACCGGCTCGGCCATACCGCGGAGGCGTCCCGGTGGCGGGTGGCGGCGGTGCGGCTCGAGGCGGCGATCGACCGGGTGTTCGGACCGCGCGGCTACCCGCGCACGCGGCGCGGCGGCGCGGACAGCATGGTGACCGTGCTGGGGCCGCCGTTCGCGCCGGCGCGGGACCGCGTGAGCGCGGCGATCGAGCGCAGCCGGCGGCTGCTGACGCTGCCGAACGGCGGGGTGACACCGGGCCAGGACTGGCGCGCGGACGGGGTCGCGTGGACGCCGTCGACGGGGCTGTTCGGGCTCAGCGCGGCCGCCCGCGGCGACCGGGCCACCGCGCGGCAGGTGCTGGACCTGCTCGCCGCGCACCGGACCGCGACCGGCGCGCTGCCCGAGAAGATCGGCCGGACCGGCAAGCCCGGTGGCGAGGCGCCGCTGGCGTGGACGTGTGCTCTCGTCGTACTGATCGAGTCGTTCAGATAGGCAGCTTGGGCTGCGGCGGGGCGTGCGTCGGGTCGACGCCGTCGAAGAGGCTGCTCACCGACTCACCGGCGTGGATCCGCGAGATCGCCTCGGCGAACAGCCCGGCCACCGAGCGCACCTGCAGCTGCGGGAAGCCCGGTGGCGCCGGCACGGTGTCCGTGGTCACCACCTGCGTCACCGACGGGTGCGAGCGCAGCCGGTCGACCGCCTTGCCGGTGAACAGCCCGTGGGTGCAGGCGATCGCGGCCTCCGTGCAGCCGAGATCGGCGAGCCGGTCCAGCAGCGCGACCAGCGAGCCGCCGGTGGCGATCTCGTCGTCCAGCACGATCGCGCGCTTCCCGGTCACGTCGCCGACGATCGAGTCGATCACCACGCTGTCGTCGGACAGCCGCTGCTTGCTGCCCGCGGCGACCGGCAGCCCGAGCAGCCGGGCGAACTGGGTCGCGGTCTTCGCGTTGCCGAGGTCGGGGCTGACGACGACGGTGTTGGTCAGGTCCGTCTGCGCGCTGTGCCGATTGTCGCTGCCGCGAAAGTGCTCGGCCAGGATGCCGATCGCGGTGAGGTGGTCGACCGGGACGGAGAAGAAGCCGTGCACCTGCGGGGCGTGCAACGCCATCGTCAGCACCCGGCCGGCGCCGGCCGCGACCAGCATGTCGGCCACCAGCCGGCCGCCGATCGAGATCCGGGACGCGTCCTTCTTGTCCGACCGCGCGTACGCGTAGTGCGGGATCACCGCGGTGATCTGGGCCGCCGACGCACCGCGGGCGGCGTCGAGCATCAGCAGCAGCTCCATCAGGTGCTCCTGCGTGGGCGGCACCAGCGGCTGCACGATGTACACGTCGCGCTGGCGGCAGTTCGCCTGCAGCTGCGCCTGCAGGCAGTCGTTGCTGAACCGGGTGATCTCGACCGGTGACAGCACGACGCCGAGATCGGCGCAGATCCGCTCGGCCAGGGTGTGGTGGGCGCTCCCACTGAAGACGACGATCTCGCGCACTGCGGCCTCCCCCCGTGGAGCTGTGGACGGGACTGGCAGCAGACTATCCGTCGGTCAGCCGGGTGCGGATCGCGTCCAGGTCCTCGTCCGCGGTGCGGACGCGCTCGGCCTGACCATCGCGGTACGACGTCAGCTCGCCCGCGGCGGTCTCGGCGGCCTTGTGCAGGCGGGCGACGCGCTCGTCGAGGGCCTGCTGCTCGGCCCGCCGCCGGGACCGGTCCTTCCACGCCGCACGGGCGGCGAACCCGGCGACGGCCAGGGCGACCACCAGCCAGAACCAGTGCACGAAGGCGAGTGCGACTCCGCCGGCCAGGGCGACCACGGCGACGGCGATCGCGCCGTACCAAGCCTTCGTGACCACCGGCTTGCCGGTCTCGCGCAGCGTGGCCTCCGCCGCGGTGAGCGACTGCCGGTCCGGACCGCCGGCGCCGATCTCGACGACCTGTCCCTCGGCGCGGACGAAGCTGCTGCCGGGTGCCTCGCCGGTGGCGCGGGCATGCAGTTCCTCCGCGCTGCCCAGCACCGCCGGCCCGACCAGCCGCAGGGCGAACGCGGCCAGGTGCGGGCCGCGCTCGCCGCGCAGGTCGCCGGCCAGCAGGTCGCCGCCCGCACCGGCCGGCTGCGCCGCCGACAGCGTGCGCCGTGCGTCTCCGGTGAGCTGGGCGCGCAACTCCGCGACCCGGGCCAGTAGCGCGCGCTCGGGCTCGCTGCCCTCCCCGATCAGCAGCCGCAGCGTGTCCACGACCGCCGGCTCATCCTCGGCGGCGGGGTCGTCTGTGGCGCCTGCGTCGGCCTTGCCCGTGCCCAGGGCCTCGTCGGCGCGCAGCACCGCCGCGGACGGCTCGCGCACGGTCTGGTCGCCGGCGATCCGCTCCACCGCGGCCCGCAGCGTGCCGAGCTGCCGCGCGGCCGACGTCTGGTCGCCGATCCGGGCGTTCTTGAGCACCGTCTCGCCGACCCCACCCGGCGCCGCCAGCAGGCCCAGCCAGGACCGCGGCGCCTTCGCGGCATCGACCGGCCGCGTGAGCACACCGAGCCGGCCGGCCACCACCGCCGCCGCCGGCCCGGCCAGCCCGCCCCGCGCCGCCAGCACCCACAACGTCCGCTGCAACCCGGTGACCGACCGATCCGCGGCGACCTCTCCGAACGCGGCCGCCGCCCACTCCTCGCGGACCAGGTCCCGCCGCCCCAGCGCGACCAGCGCCAGGCACAGGAAGGACGCCGTACGACGCTCGTCCCGCGCGGCCGCCGGTGTCTCCCCGGAGGCGAGCGCCGCCAGCACCTGGCCGGCGTACTGCCGGACCTCCGCCGCGCC
>DASXRB010001128.1:0-4233 GCA_036506875.1 Kribbellaceae bacterium
ACGAGCAGCCCGGTGCCCGGTACCTGGCCAGCCGGCCGGTAACCGTCCGGCACGCGGCGACGCCGGCGCGGCCGAAGCCGACGACGGCGCCGGTGCGGGCCGGCAAGGCCACGCCGGTCGCGCACGAGGCGAAGACCCCGCCGGTCCAGCTGCCGAAGGGCAAGGTGCTGTTCTTCACGTTCGACGACGGCCCGCAGCGGACCTGGACGCCGATCGTGCTGCGGATGCTGGCCAGGCACCACGCGAAGGCGACGTTCTTCCAGCTCGGCGTCCAGGTGGCGGAGCTGCCCGACCTGGCTCGCCAGGTGCGCGCCGAGGGGCACACGATCGGCAACCACACGTACGACCACAAGCCGCTGACCACCCTCACCCCGCAGCGGGTGCGCTGGGAGCTCGAGCACGGCCCGCGGAACACGACCTGCTTCCGGCCGCCGTCGCGGGACACGAACCCGCAGGTCGCCGCGATCGCCGCGTCGTACGGGCTGCGCCAGATCCTGTGGGACGTCGACACCAAGGACTGGGAGAGGCCGGGTGCGCCGGCGATCGAGTCCGCGATCATGCGCGGTGTGCGGCCGGGCGCGATCATCCTGGTGCACGACGGCGGCGGCGACCGCTCCGAGACCGTCGCGGCGGTCGACCGCGCGATGACCCGGCTCGCCGCCGACGGCTACCGCTTCGCGGCGCTGCCCTGCTGACTCAGCCCACCGAGTCCGGACCGCGGCCGGCCCAGGACCAGGCGTAGACGCCGTCGTCGACGGCCCGGCCGCCCTCGCCGAGCTCCAGCGGGCGGAACGTGTCGACCATGACGGCCAGCTCCTCGAACCGCTCCGCGCCCAGCGAGGCCTCGATCGCCGACGGCTGCGGCCCGTGCGCGTACCCGCCCGGGTGCAGCGAGATCGAACCGAGCCCGATCCCGGAGCCCTTGCGCGCCTCGTAGTCGCCGCCGCAGTAGAACATCACCTCGTCGGAGTCGACGTTCGAGTGGTAGTACGGCACCGGGATCGACAGCGGGTGGTAGTCCACCTTGCGCGGCACGAAGTTGCAGACCACGAAGTTGTAGCCCTCGAAGACCTGGTGCACCGGCGGCGGCTGGTGGATCCGGCCGGTGATCGGCTCGTAGTCGCCGACGTTGAACGTGTACGGGTACAGGCAGCCGTCCCAGCCGACGACGTCGAACGGGTGCGTCGCGTAGGTCATCCGGGTGCCGACGATCCCGGACGGCCCGTTGCCGCGGTGCTTGACCAGCACCTCCACGTCGTTGCCCTCGACGACGAACGGCTCGCCGGGGGCATGCAGGTCGCGCTCGCAGTACGGCGAGTGCTCCAGGAACTGCCCGTAGCGCGACAGGTAGCGCTTCGGCGGTGCGATGTGGCTGTTCGCCTCGATCGCGTACGCGTGCACGCCGTCCTGCCCCGGCAGCCAGCGGTGCGTCGTCGCCCGCGGCAGGATCACGTAGTCGCCCTCGCGCGCCTCGAGCACGCCGAACACCGTCTCGACGGTGGCGCCGCCCTTCTCGACGTACACGCACTCGTCGCCGATCGCGTTGCGGTAGTACGGCGAGGTCTCGTTCGCCACGACGTACGAGATCCGGACGTCGCCGTTGCCGAGCACCAGCCGGCGGCTCTCGACCACGTTGTTGCCG
This sequence comes from Kribbellaceae bacterium, assembly GCA_036506875.1. GTDB lineage: Bacteria > Actinomycetota > Actinomycetes > Propionibacteriales > Kribbellaceae > DASRHY01. The sequence goes on from DASXRB010001128.1 coordinate 1,643, forward strand.
GCGCCGGGCGCGTCGCCCTTGAACAGGTCGTGCAGCTTCAGGTGCCGCGGCGTGATCGGGTGGTTCGGGACGGTGGCCAGGTCGGGCACCTCCCAGACCTGGGAGTTCACGATCGCGGACGGGACGCCGCGGTGGTAGAGCAGTGCGGAGTCGGACGAGAAGCCCTCCTCCCCCATCAGCTCCTCGCGGTGCAGGCTGCCGTCGGGCTGCCGGAACTGGGTGTGCCGCTTGGGCGGTACGTCGCCGATCTGACGGTAGAAACTCATGTCGACCCCTCTGCGGCGCGTACGATTATCGAACGAAGATGTCCGCTCACCGAAAGCATCCGTTAGGCTCGCGGTCATGTCAACCGCGACGGGTGCGATCCACCCGCTGTTCACCTCGCTCGTCGACGACGCGTCGATGTTCCCGCCCGGAGACCTGCCCCTCGGCGAGGCCGTGCCCGCGCACGCCGCGCACCGGCGGGCGTCGTACGCCGCGTTGGTCGGCACCTTCGTCTGCACCGACGAGCACCTGCCCGCGGTGGCCCGCACGGTCCGGGATGCCGGTGGTGCGCCCATCGCGGTGTCCGTGGTGGTGACCGGCGGCGCCGGCGGGATCGAGCCGGTGGTGAAGTTCGGCGACCGGTCCGCCGACGTCGAGGTGCGCGCGGTCGAGGTGCGGCTGCGCGACGAGGACGACCTGTCCCGCAACGCGCTGCGCGTCGTCCGCGCCTGCGACGACTGCATGGACTCCGAGCTCGCCTTCGTCGAGCTCGGTACGACAGGCGGCTGGGAGCGCGCGCTCGACGTCGTCGCCGACGCCGGGTACGCCGCCAAGCTGCGCACCGGCGGGCTGTCGGCCGACCTGTTCCCGTCGGAGGACCAGGTCGCGGCGTTCATCGGGGCGTGCCTGGACCGGGAGGTGCCGTTCAAGTGCACCGCCGGGCTGCACCACGCGGTGCGGCACACCGCGGCGGACACCGGGTTCGAGCACCACGGGTTCCTGAACGTGCTGCTCGCGACGCGGGACTGCCTGGACGGCGCGAGCCCGGCCGAGGTGGCCGCCGTACTGTCGGAACGCGACGGGGCGGAGCTGGCGCGGCGGTGCGGGACGCTGTCCGAGGCACAGGCCGCGAGCACCCGGCGCTGGTTCACGTCGTACGGTTCGTGCAGCATCGCCGAGCCGCTGGACGACCTGGTCGCGCTCGGCCTGGTCGAGGAGGACGTGCGCGGATGACCTGGATCGAGGTGCCGGACGGCTCGCCGTTCGGCCCGGACAACCTGCCGCTGGGCGTGTTCCGGCACGGTGACGAGGAGCCGCGGGTCGGCGCCGCGATCGGCGACTTCGTGATCGACCTGGCGCCGGTCGCGTCGGCGCAGATGCTGGACGGCGCGCAGCTGTTCAACCGGCCGTCGCTGAACGACTTCCTCGCGCTCGGGCGGCCGGCGTGGCGAGCGACCCGCGAGTGGCTGCTGGAGCTGGTGCGGAACCCCGCCGAGCGCGATGCGGTGGAGCCCTGTCTGATCCCGCGGTCCGAGGTCGTCATGCAGCTGCCGTTCGAGGTGGCCGACTACGTGGACTTCTACGCCTCGGAGCACCACGCGTCGAACATCGGCAAGATGTTCCGGCCGGACGCCGAGCCGCTGCTGCCGAACTGGAAGCACCTTCCGGTCGGCTATCACGGGCGGGCCGGAACCGTCGTGGTGTCCGGGACCGAGATCGTGCGGCCGTCGGGGCAGCGCAAGGCGCCGGCCGACGCGGCGCCGGTGTTCGGGCCGTCGCAGCGGCTCGACATCGAGGTCGAGCTCGGGTACGTCGTGGGGCGCGGGTCGTCGCTCGGGTCGCCGGTGTCCGTGGACGACTTCGAGGAGCACGTGTACGGCGTGGTGCTGCTGAACGACTGGTCCGCGCGCGACATCCAGGCGTGGGAGTACGTGCCGCTCGGGCCGTTCCTGGGCAAGTCGTTCGCGTCGTCGATCTCGCCGTGGGTGGTGTCGCTGGAGGCGCTTCGTCCGGCCGCGGTGCCGCTGGGAGTGCAGGACCCCGCGGTGCTGCCCTACCTCGCGGGGTCGTCGCTGACGAACTACGACATCACCTTCGAGGTGTCGTGGAACGGCGAGGTGGTGAGCCGGCCGCCGTACTCGGCGATGTACTGGTCGCCGGCGCAGATGCTGGCACACATGACGGTGAACGGGGCGTCGCTGCGGACCGGTGACCTGTACGGGTCCGGGACGGTGAGCGGGCCGGAGAAGTCCCAGCGCGGCTCGTTCCAGGAGCTGAGCTGGGGTGGCAAGGAGCCGGTCATGGTGAAGGGCGAGGAGCGCACGTACCTCGCCGACGGCGACGAGGTCACCATCAGCGGCTGGGCCACGACGCCCGACGGCGGGCGGATCGGCCTCGGGGAGGTGACGGGGCGCATCGTCCCCGCGCGCTGAACGCGACGGGGGCGGCGGCACGCGTACGAGTGGCTGGCACCGCGCCGGACGGCGCTGGTCGTGGTCGACATGGTGCCGTTCTTCGTCGCGGAGAACCCGTACAGCCGCGGGATCGTGCCGAACATCGGCGCGGGACGCCGGCACCCTCGGCTACCGCGTGATCATGGTTGCCGA
>DASXRB010001129.1:0-2480 GCA_036506875.1 Kribbellaceae bacterium
CGGCAGGTCGAAGCTGACCACCTCGCCGACGAACGCGCGGTCCTCCACGTAGCGGTCCAGGCCGTAGTCCTTCGACGCCGCATGGGCCGGCGCCCGCTCGTCCCAGCTGGCCTTGTTCAGACTGCGGTAGTCCTCGGTCACCGTCGTACTGTCGCACGCACCCCGTGCGTCACGCGACGCAGTATCCGGCCGGGGTGCGGGCGGCGATCTGGGGTGGCTCAGGTGGTGCGACGGGGGCGGCGGACGAGCTCACCGCCGCAGTTCGGGCACACGTGCGCCATGGCCGTCGTACAGGACTCGCAGAAGGTGCACTCGTAGCTGCACACGTACGCCGTGCCGTCCGGGGCGACCGCCGCGCCGCAGCGCTCGCAGGTCTCGCGCATCTCCAGCACGGCCTCAACCTCTCGCACGACATGGGGAAAGTCCACCGTGGACGTTCGTCGGGCCCTTGTGACCATGTGAGGTCTGGTCACAAGGGCCCGAGGGGTGTCGACACGCCGGGTCACAACGGCCCGATGATCGGGCTTGGATGGTCACGCCGCGTGGCGTGCGTGGGGGGTGCGGTGGGGGAGGTGGTGGATGGTTCCGATTCCGGCGGTTCCGGCGGGGGCGCCGCTGGCACGGAGGTCCAGGTCGGTGCGGGCGACATCGCGGTCGTCTTCGGTCCAGGTTCCGGTCAGCCGCCGCACGGGGTCGGCGTGCCGCCGGTTGCTGGCCTCGAGGGCTGCTACGAGGGCCAGGGCGATCACTGTGATGATGAGGATTCCGGTCATGGCAGTAATTCTGCCCTGCGCCAGATCCCGCCACCATTGGCATAAGTGACCACCTTCCACAAATTTCTGCCATACTGGTTGACGTGCTGCAGACGATCGCCGTCGTACTGATCGAGGACGTCGCGCTGTTCGAGTTCGGCGTGCTCGCGGAGGTGTTCGGCATCGACCGGAGCGATGACGGCGTGCCACCGTTCGACTTCCGGGTGTGCTCGACGCGGCCGGGAGAGCCGCTGCGGACGAGCAGCGGCACGCACGTCATCACGCCGTACGGGCTGGACGCGCTGGCCGGCGCCGACCTGGTCGCCGTACCCGCGACCACCATGCGCGACGAGTACCCGGCCGAGGTCCTCGACGCCCTGCGGGTGGCCGCCGCGCGCGGTGCCACCCTGCTCACCGTGTGCTCCGGCGCGTTCGTGCTGGGCGCCGCCGGGCTGCTCGACGACGTCCGCTGCACCACGCACTGGCGGTACGCCGACGCGTTCACCAGCCGCTTCCCGCGTGCCAAGCTCGACCCGGACGTGCTGTTCGTCGACGACGGCGCGATCGTGACGAGTGCCGGCACCGCGGCCGGCATCGACGCCTGCCTCCATCTGGTACGACGTGAGCTCGGCAGTGCGGTCGCCACCCGGATCGCGCGCCGGATGGTGGTACCGCCGCAGCGTGACGGCGGCCAGCGCCAGTACGTCGACCTGCCGGTGCCCGAGTGCTCCGGCGACAGCCTGCAGCCGGTGCTGGAGTGGATGCTCGGCCACCTCACCGTCGAGCACACCGTGCCGGCGCTGGCCCGGCGGGCGGCGATGTCGGACCGGACGTTCGCGCGGCGGTTCGTCGCCGAGACCGGGACCACACCCCACAAGTGGCTCACCCTGCAGCGGGTCCTGCACGCCCGCACCCTGCTGGAGCAGACCTCGCTCGGGATCGAGGAGATCGCCGCGGAGTCCGGGTTCGGCACCGCCGCCCTGCTGCGGCACCACTTCCGCCGGGTGGTCGGCGTACCACCCCAGGACTACCGCCGTACCTTCACCGCCGCGCCGGCCTGAGCCTCGTCAGACCAGCCATTCCTTCGCGATTGTTCGTGTCACATCGGCTGCTGCCGAACGGTCAACCCGTATGACCGGACCGGACAGGAGAATGTGGCCGATGACCGAAGCCGATTGGCTCGCGGAACGCTTCGAGACCCACCGTACTCACCTGCGTGCGGTCGCGTACCGCATGCTCGGCTCCGTGAACGAGGCCGACGACGCGGTGCAGGAGGCCTGGCTGCGGCTCAGCCGCACCGACGCCGGCGAGGTGGAGAACCTGGGCGGTTGGCTGACGACCGTCGTGGCGCGGATCTGCCTGAACATGCTGCAGGCCCGCAAGGTACGACGCGACGAGCCGGTCGGCGGGCAACTGCCGGACGCGCTGGCGGCCGACGACTCGGTCGACCCGGAGCGCGAGGCGGTGCTGGCCGAATCGGTCGGAGTGGCGATGCTGGTCGTGCTCGACACGCTGACGCCTGCGGAGCGGCTGGCGTTCGTGCTGCACGACATGTTCGGGGTGCCGTTCGACGACATCGCCACGATCCTGGGCAAGTCGCCGGCCGCGGCGCGGCAGCTGGCCAGCCGGGCACGGCGGCGGGTGCGGGGCGGTGAGGCGCCGGAGGACGCCGACCTTAGCCGGCGGCAGCAGGTCGTGGACGCCTTCCTCGCCGCCTCGCGGCAGGGC
>DASXRB010001130.1:0-2146 GCA_036506875.1 Kribbellaceae bacterium
CACATGCGACGTGATGTGCTGGGAGCCGCGACCCCCACCGAGGAGGCGAGGCAGTGAAGTACGTGATCCTGATCTACGGCAACCCGTTGTCCCGCGGGATATGGGCCGAGCTGTCCGAGGAGCAGCGCGCGGCGGGGCTGAAGGCGTACCGGGAGCTGACCGAGGACCTCGACGAATCCGACGAGCTCGTCCTGACGGAGGCGCTCGCCGACCCGTCGACCGCCCGGCGGGTGGCGGTCAAGGACGGCCGGGTGATGACCTCGGACGGGCCGTTCGCGGAGGCCAAGGAGCACCTGGCCGGGTTCTTCGTCGTCGACTGCGACAGCTTCGAGCGCGCGGTCGAGGTGGCGACCCGGGTGCCGGAGGCGGCGTTCGGGCTGGTGGAGGTGCGCCCGGGGACGGGCCTGGACGGGTTCGAGATGTGACCGAGGTCGAGCCCCTGCTGCGCGAGCTCGCGCCGCGGGTGCCGGCGGCGCTACCTGGAGTCCCGCGCGGCGCGGCTCCAGCCGAGCGGAAGGCGCTGCTTCGGGAAGTCCGTCTCCGAGGTCGTGCCCCGACCGTACGACGTGGCGCGGACAACCCGGCGACCGTCACCCCGGCGGCGCCGGTGCCGCGATCGGTTGTGGCGGCCCGGTGAGGCCCGCGGTGGCCTGGGCGGGCGCGCGGTCGACGAGGTCGCCGGGCACGAGCCGCAGCACCGGCCGCGGGCTCGGCGAGTCCTCCGTGAACGCGTCCAGCGGCACGGTCTTCCACTGCGCCGCCAGCGTGAGCAGCGCGTCGGTCCGGTGGTTCACCGCGGTCCGCCGCGCTCCGAAGATCGGGTACGAGGGCAGCGGCCCGGCGGCACCGCCTCCGGCGAAGTCGGCGTAGCGCGTACCACTGGCCGACGGGAACGCGTAGCCGTGCTCGAACCCGGCCAGCCAGGCGTCCAGTCCCGCCGTCGCGGTGCGGAACCGGATCCAGCGGTGGTTGTCCCAGCCGTTGCTGTTCACGAACCGGTTGACCAGCTTGTCCGCGCCGGCCTCACCGCGCGCCGCCAGCGACTGCACCACCTGGTGCTTCATGTTGAGGTTCACTCCGCCCTCGTCACCGTCGTGGTAGATGGTGACGATCCGGTCCCGGTAACCCGGCATCACCAGCTGCGCCTCGTCCACCCAGCCGCGTGCGGTGTCCACGATCGACCGGCCGAACGACGCCACCGCGCCCAGACCACCGGTGTCCCAGCGGGTCCAGCGCCGGTTGAGGCCGCCCTGGTTCACGATCGGCAGGTAGGTGTTCTCCGCCTCGTCGGCGTCCTTGTGCAGGTCTGGCGGGAACAGCGCCAGGTCGACCGCGAACGTCGGCCGGGTCGGCAGCGGCGCGTCGAAGAAGTGCACGGGCAGGTTGCTGGCGATGCCGCCGTCGGAGAACCAGTTCGTCTCGAACCGCGGTGCCTCCACAGCGTCGAGTGCGGCCGCCGGCTCCGCCCCCGGGTTCTCGCGGCGCCAGGCCGCGGCGGCCTTGCTCGCGTCGCGGTTGACCTGCAGCGTGTAGTCCACCGCGTGGAGCGGTACGGCGGAGATCAGCGCCGGGAAGCTCAGGCTCATCCTGGTCGCGACGATCACCGGGACGTGCTCCGCGACCGGGAACGGTAGCAGCGGCCGCGCCTGCAGCCGGCGCAGCTCGCGCAGCCACCGCTCGGCCGGCGCCGTCGGCAGCGGCGGCGCGTGCTCCGGCCGGCTCATCCAGGCGACCACGTCCTCGGGGAACAGCCTGCGGAACGCGTCGGGGTCGAAGTAGTACTCGTGCTCCGGCCACGGCATCCGCATCGGCTGGTGCCGGGTCAGGTTCGTCGTCATCATCCGCAGCTGCACGTCGCCCGTGTCGAGGTCGCCGAACGTGAGAGGCGTCCCGCCGTTGCGACCGGCGAGCTCCTGCAGCTTGTGGTGCAGCCACGGCGTGAGCGCGTCGGCCCCGGCGGAGCGCGCGCCGGGCATCCCGGTGCACAGCCCGAAGCCGTTCGCCGGCACATCCCGCGCCACGCTGCGCAGCAGCCCGGCGGCCGTCGCCGCGACCACCCCGGTCAGCAGCACCAGGGCACCGCCGGCCACCGCGGCCCAGCGCGCCGGTCCGTTGCCCAGGGCACCGATCACGACGAGTACGACGC
>DASXRB010001131.1:0-1691 GCA_036506875.1 Kribbellaceae bacterium
GGGGCTGGAGCCGACCGCCGGCATGGCCACCTACAGCGTCAGCAAGGCGGCCCTGGTCTACCTCACCCGCGTGCTCGACCTGGAGCTACGCCCGCTCGGGATCCGGGTGAACGCCGTCGCACCGCAAGTGCTCGACACGGCCAAGAACCGGCCGTTCCTGCCTCCCGAACTGCTGGCGCACGCGGTCGCACCGGACGCGGTCGCCGACATCATCGCCTACCTCGTCAGTGACGCCGCCGCGCCGGTCAGCGGCGCGATCGTGCCGACCTACGGCGCCTGAGCGTCATCCGGTTCCCGTCGTACGTCTGGAAAGGACGACCATGTCATCCCACTCAGCCACGAACCGCCGCTCGTTCCTGGCCCGGGGCGCGGCACTCGCGGCCGTACCCGCGGTCGCCACCCTGGTCGGCGGAGTCCTCGCCGAACCGGCGTTCGCCGACGACACGTTGCCGGACTACGCGCCGATACCGCCGTCCGCGCTGGGCCCGGCCGTCAACGCGCAGGGCTACTTCGTCGGGCGGGTGAAGAGGAATCTTTACTGGGTCACTGACAGCACGTACCAGGCGGCGTTCCTGACCACCAATGACGGGGTGGTGCTGTTCGACGCGCCGGCCAGCATCGGGCACAACCTGCAGCGCGCCATCGACGAGATCGCGTCCGCCAACGGCGTGTCCAACAAGGTGACCCACATCGTCTACTCCCACCACCACGCCGATCACCTCGGCGCCTCGTCGCTGTTCGGGAGTGACGTGGTCCGGGTCGGCCACGTCGAGACCAAGCGGCTGCTGGCCCGGGACAACGACCCGGCCCGGCCGGTGCCCGATCTCACGTTCGCGACCCACCTCACGCTGCGCGTCGGCGGGGAGCGGATCGAACTGGCGTGGCACGGGACCAACCACACGCCGGACAACATCTACGTCCATTTCCCGGACCACGACACGCTCATGCTGGTGGACGTCAACCTGCCCGGCTGGGTGCCGTTCGCCAACTTCAACATCAGCGAGGACGTTCCCGGCACCATCGCCGTCCCGGGCAAGGCCCTGGCGTACCCGTGGAAGCACTTCATCGGCGGCCACATGGGCCGGCTCGGCACCCGCGACGACATGATCGTGTACCAGCAGTACGTGAGCGACATCATCGACAACGTCAAGAAGGCGCTGGTGACGGTCGACCCGACCCCGTTCTTCACCAAGTACGGGAACAACGTCTGGGCCGCGGTCAAGACCTATCAGGATGCGCAGGTCGACTACGCGGCCGCGCCGGTCATCAAGAAGTACACCGGTGTCCTCGCCGCCGCCGACGTCTACACGGCCAGCACCGCGTTCCTCATCCTCGAATCGATCCGCCTCGACCTCGGCATCGGCATACAGGTCCACCCATGATGGGAGCCGAAGCGGGCCCGGTCGCGGGGTCGCCCGCGGCCCTACCGACAGGAGGCGGTGTGACCGGGCAGGGACGGGAACTCGGCGGGTCCTTCGCGCTCGGCCGGTGGCGTGTGCGCCGGGCCGGGTACGGCGCGATGCAGCTCGCGGGCGACGGGGTCTTCGGGCCGCCACGGGACCGCGACGAGGCGCTGCGGGTGCTGCGCGCGGCCGTCGCGGCCGGGGTGAACCACATCGACACCGCGCAGTACTACGGGACGGGCACGGTGAACGAGCTCATCCGCGAGGCGCTGTACCCCTATCCAGACG
>DASXRB010001132.1:0-2384 GCA_036506875.1 Kribbellaceae bacterium
CGGCCGGCACCGGCTGGGACGTCGACATGGGCACGCTGATCTCCGCCGACCAGCTCGCGACCGTGACGCGGCACGTCGAGGACGCCAGGGCGAAGGGCGCGACGGTGCTGGCCGGCGGCCGGGCTCGGCCGGACCTCGGGCCGTACTTCTACGAGCCGACCGTGCTCGAGGGCGTGACGCCGCGGATGGAGTGCTTCGACAACGAGACGTTCGGCCCGGTGGTGTCGGTGTACCGGTTCTCCGACGAGTCCGAGGCGGTGCAGCGCGCGAACGAGGGCGAGTACGGCCTTAACGCCAGCGTCTGGACCCGTGACACCCGGCGCGGCCGCGCGATCGCCCGCCAGCTCGTCGCCGGCACCGTCAACGTCAACGAGGGGTACGCCGCGACCTTCGGCTCGATCGACGCCCCGATGGGCGGGATGCGGGCCTCCGGGCTCGGCCGCCGGCAGGGCACCGAGGGCATCCGCCGGTACCAGGACAGCCAGGCGATCGCGACCCAGCGGCTGCTGCCGATCGCCGCCAGCCACGGGCTGAGCGACCAGTCGTACGCCGAGCTGATGACCGTGGCACTCCGCGTCCTCAAGAAAGTAGGCCGGGCATGAGGTTCGACTACGACGTCGTCGTCATCGGGTCCGGTTTCGGCGGGTCGGTGAGTGCGCTGCGGCTGACCGAGAAGGGCTACAAGGTCGCCGTCCTCGAAGCCGGGGCGCGGTTCGACGACGAGTCGATGGCGTCGACCTCGTGGGACCTGAAGCGGTTCCTGTTCGCGCCCGCGCTCGGCTGCTACGGCGTCCAGCGGATCAGCGCGGTCAAGGACGTGATCATCCTGGCCGGCGCGGGAGTCGGCGGCGGCAGCCTGAACTACGCGAACACGCTGTACGAGCCGCTGGCGCCGTTCTACACCGACAGGCAGTGGGCGCACATCACCGACTGGAAGACCGAGCTGGCGCCGTACTACGACCAGGCGAAGCGGATGCTCGGCGTCACGACGTATCCGCACGTCTCGCCGGCCGACAAGGTGATCAAGCAGGTCGCGGACGAGATGGGTGCCGGCGACACCTACCACCCGACCGAGGTCGGGGTGTTCTTCGGTGAGCCGGGCGTCGAGGTCGACGACCCGTACTTCGGCGGCGCCGGCCCGCGGCGCAGGGGATGCATCGACTGCGGCGAGTGCATGACCGGCTGCCGGCACAACGCGAAGAACACGCTGGTGAAGAACTACCTCTACCTGGCCGAGCAGGCCGGTGCGGAGGTCTTCCCGCTGACCACGGTGACGTCGCTGGAGCCGCTGCCGGGCGGTGGCTGGGCGGTCGACACCCGCCGTACGACGAGCCGCAGCCGGCGGGTCACGCGCCGGTTCACCGCCGAGCAGGTGGTGGTCGCGGCGGCCGCGCTCGGCACCCAGAAGCTGCTGCACCGGATGAAGGACACCGGCAAGCTGCCGGGCCTGTCGCGCCGGCTCGGCGAGCTGACCCGGACCAACTCCGAGTCGTTGCTCGGAGCGATCGCCAGGGACAGCGACGTCGACTACTCGCAGGGGGTCGCGATCACGTCGTCGTTCCACCCCGACGAGATCACGCACATCGAGCCGGTGCGCTACGGCAAGGGCAGCAACTCCATGTCGCTGCTGCAGACCGTACTGGTGGACGGGGACGAACCCGGCCGCCCCGTCACCAAGTGGCTGCGCCAGGTCGTTGCCCAGCGCAAGAACCTGCGCAAGCTGTACGACCTGAAGCACTGGTCGGAGCGGGCCGTGATCCTGCTGGTGATGCAGACCGCGGACAACTCGATCACCACGTTCGGCAAGCGCGGGAGGACCGGCCGCTGGAAGCTGTCCAGCAGGCAGGGCCACGGCGCCCCGAACCCGTCCTGGATCCCGGTCGCGCACGAGGCGGTACGACGGACCGCCGAGGCCATGGGCGGCACCCCCGGCGGAACCATCGGCGAACCCTTCAACGTGCCGATGACGGCGCACTTCATCGGCGGCTGCGTGATCGGCGACTCGATCGAGACCGGTGTGGTGGACCCGTACCAGCGGGTGTACGGCTACCCGGGCCTGCACGTCGCGGACGGCTCGGCGATCTCGGCGAACCTGGGCGTGAACCCGTCGCTGACGATCACCGCGCAGGCCGAGCGGGCGATGTCGTTCTGGCCGAACAGGGGCGAGGCCGACAAGCGGCCGGAGCTGGGGTCGTCGTACCAGCGGATCGACCCGGTCGCCCCGCGGCACCCGGTGGTGCCCGAGGCCGCTCCGGGCGCGCTGCGGCTGCTGCCGATCGTCGAGCCCTAGGAGGGTGCTGAACAACTCCGTCCGGTCAGGGAGCGGCGCATCCGCGCCCGGCTGGCAAGGCGGAGGAGGAGGTCGATGCGGAGCATCGGCCGAC
>DASXRB010001133.1:0-2966 GCA_036506875.1 Kribbellaceae bacterium
GGCGACGATGGAGGGCTTCGCGCGCAACTCGGTGACGATCGCCAAGGCCGGTATCTACGACCTGCGGCTGCACCACGACGAGGTGGTCGCGCCGATCCTGCGGATGTGGAAGGTGTTCGACCGCGACGACCTGTCCGGCAACGGCGCCCGGGCGCGCGACGAGCTCGGCGATTTCATGGCCGACCTGGACGCGCAGGCGAGCCGGTTCGTCGAGCAGCGCGAGCGGCTCCGCGAGCGTCAGGCGGCCCGCGCCGCGATCTGACGGGCGTAGCATCGGGCTGGCCGAGACACATCGCCACGGTTCCGGACTGCCGGAGTGGGAGGCACCGATGAAACTCGCATCCATTCGTCGTATCGCCCTCGCCGTCGCCGTACCGGCGCTGCTGCTCGCGGGACTGCCCGCCGCCGCGGCCGGGGGCAAGCCCGACGGCAGAGGCCAGATCGACAAGATCGTGGTCATCTACCAGGAGAATCGCAGCTTCGACAACCTGTACGGCGGCTGGGAGCGGGTCCGCGGCCTGGCCGGCGACCCGACCCAGACCGAGAACGCCATCCAGGTCACGCCGGACGGCACGGTGCTCCCGTGCCTGCCGCAGACCGACGTCAACCTGACCTCGCCACCGCTGCCGGTGACCTGCACGGGCTCGGTCGGGTCGATTCAGATCAGCTCGGCGTTCACGAACCAGCCGTTCCGGGTCGACGACTACATCAAGCCCGAGGACACCACCTGCCCGGCGCCGGGGGTGTTCGCGCCGAACGGCATACCGAAGGGCTCCGGGCTACCGGGCGGCTGCACCCGCGACCTGGTGCACCGGTTCTACAACGAGCAGTACCAGCTCGATGGCGGGCTGATGGACCGGTACGTCGCCGGCAGCGACGCCGCCGGGCTCGCGATGGGCTACAACGACACGACGTCGCTGCCGATCTATGCCTACCTGCACTCACCGGGGGCACCGAGCTATGCGATCGCGGACCGGTTCCACCAGGCCGCGTTCGGTGGGTCGTTCCTCAACCACCAGTGGCTGGTCGCGGCCCGGACACCGGTCTATCCGGGTGCTGTCGTCGACTACAGCTCGAACGACCTGCACTCGATCGTCGGTCCGGACGGGTTCCCGGCCGGCACCCTGCTGCACCCGGCGACACCGGGGACCAAGGACGCCGCGCTCACCCAGGCGGCCAACCCCGACGGGTCCTGCAAGATCCCGCCGTCGGGCGTGCTGCCGAAGCCCGGCACGGTGTGCGGCGACTACGCGGTCAACACGATCCAGCCGTACGTCCAGCCCTACGCGCCCGGGACGCCGGTGGCGCGCCGGCTCCCGCCGCTGACCACGCCGACGATCGGTGACCGGCTGTCCGCGGCCGGCGTCGACTGGGCCTGGTACGCCGGCGGCTGGGACAACGCCGCAGGCAACGTCGGCGGCAGCGGCTGGACGAACGGCGACACGCCGGGCACCTGCACGAACCCGCGCACCGCGGCCGGCGCGGTCTACCCGAACTGCCCGGACGCCACGTTCCAGTACCACCACCAGCCGTTCAACTACTACGCCGCGTACGCCCCGGGCACCGGCGCGCGGGCCGCGCACCTGCGCGACGAGACCGAGTTCATCGCCGCCGCGAAGGCCGGGACGCTGAAGCCGGTCAGCTTCGTCAAGCCGGTCGGCGAGGAGAACGAGCACCCCGGGTACGCCAGCGAGCACACCGGCAGCCAGCACCTGGTCGACCTCATCAAGGCCGTCGAGGAGGGCCCGGACGCGGACCACACGCTGGTCATCGCGACGTACGACGAGTTCGGCGGCGCGTGGGACCACGTGCCACCGCCGATGGGCGTCGCCGGGCTGTCCGACCAGTGGGGCCCGGGCACCCGGATCCCGGCACTGCTGGTCTCGCCGGCGCTGCGCGCGTCGTTCGCGGTCGACCGCGGGCTGCACGACACCACGTCGATCCTGGCCACGATCGAGCACAAGTTCGGGCTGGCCCCGCTGACCAGCCGGGACGCCGCGACCGACGACCTCTGGTCGGCCGGCCTCTTCGCGGGCCGTTAGGTACGACGGCCCGCCGCGCCGGTGCGTGCGGCGGGCCGCGCGGCCGGCTGGGGCGGCGGCACATCGTCCGGTGCCGGTCCGCGCTGCCAGGTGTCGCCGAGGTAGCGCCGGGCGGACGCGTTCTCCTGCGCGAGCCGGCGCAGCGCGAGCAGGACCGGCTCGCCGAGCACCGTGACCACCGCGGCCCGCTCGACCAGCTCGGCCGGGTCGCCGTCCGGCAGCGCGTCCACCTCGGCCGTGCCGATCCGCCCCGCGGCCTCGGCGTACGCCGCCAGCACCTCGTCCGGCAGCTCGATGCCGACGGCATCCATCGCGTCGAGCGCGGAGGCGAGCACGTCGCGCATCGGCGCGTCGTCGTACACCTGCCAGCCCAGTCGCGTCAGCAGCGCGTCCACCCGCCGGCGTGCAGCGGCGGTCGGCGGCGGCGCCTTCGGGGTGAGCGCTTCGTGCGAGGTGCCGAGCACGTAGTGCATGCCGCGCTCGGAGTGCGCGAGCGCGTCGAGCACCTCGCGGACCGCGGCGAGACTCAGGCCGCCGGACGTGACCAGCGCGCGGATCAGCCGCAGCCGGCGTTCGTGCGACTCGTCGTACACGGCCCTGGTCGCGCCGGCCGCCTCGCCCGGCGGCAGTAGACCCTCGCGCAGGTAGTACTTGATCGTCGCCACCGGCACGTCCGTGCGGCGCGACAGCTCCGAGATCCACATCCCGCCTCCTTGACATTGGATAGCCTAACTCCCCAATATTGGGGAGTCGAACTATCCAACGCGGTGTTTCGGATCGAGGAGGGGTCGGGATGACCAGCAGGGCGAAGCGTGGTGGCGTGGTCGAAGGCCGCCGGACGGCGTCGTACGACAAGGACGTCGTGGTGTTCCTGATCGGGATGCGGGTCAACAAGCTGCGGGCGCTGCGGCGGTGGCTGCCGGT
>DASXRB010001134.1:0-13262 GCA_036506875.1 Kribbellaceae bacterium
GACCGCACACTGTAGCCGTGGCCACCAGGGGAGGGTGGCCACGATCGAACAGTGGGGGTTACAGATGGTGAAGCCCATCACGCCGGCGGACGAGCTCGAGGATCCGCTGGACATCCTGGACGCGGACGGTACGACGAAACCGCGCCGGCGGCTGCTGCGCGTGCTGGTACTGCTGCTGGCGATCGTCGTACTGCTGACCGGCGGGCTGGTGGCGGCGATCTTCGTCGGGTCGCAGCAGCTGGCCGGGCACACGCACAAGCTGCCGGACGTGTTCGACATCCCGGCCGACGAGCGGCCGGCCAAACCCGCGGCCGGGCAGCCCGGTGCGAAGGGCCTGAACATCCTGCTGGCCGGCAGCGACCGGCGGTCCGAGGGGCCGACGACCGGTGAGGACGCGACCGGCGCGGAGTGGGTCCCGGGCCTGCAGCGCAGCGACACGATGATGATCCTGCACATCACCGGCGACCGGCGGGCGGCGTACCTGATCTCGCTGCCGCGTGACTCCTGGGTGAACATCCCTGGCAAGGGCCTCAACAAGCTCAACGCGGCGTTCTCGTTCGGCGGGCCGTCGCTGTATGTACGCACCATCGAGCAGCTGACCGGGCTGCGGATCGACCACCTCGCGGTGATCGACTGGCATGGGTTCCGGCAGCTCACCGACGCGCTCGGCGGGGTCAGGCTCGACGTCCCGGGCCGGGGTGAGACGACGATGGACGGCGAGCAGGCGCTGACCTACGTCCGGGAGCGGTACAGCCTGCCGGGCGGGGACTTCGACCGGATCAAGCGGCAGCAGAACTTCCTGCGCGCGTTGATGAACCAGACGCTGGACCGCGGCATGGTGACGAACCCGGTGAAGCTCACGAAGGCGCTGAACGCGGTGGCCAGCAACCTGACGGTGGACGACGAGTTCGGCGCCGGCGAGATGCGGTCGCTGGCACTGTCGACGCGGAACCTGCGCGGCCACGGCGTGACATTCCTGACCGCGCCCGTGCGCGGGCTGGGCCGGGAGGGCAAGGCGTCGGTCGTCTACCTGGACACCGCGCGCTGCAAGACGCTGTGGCAGGCCGTGCGCTCCGACGACCTGCCGGGCTGGCTGGCCCGCAACCCCGGCAACACCCTCGGCACCGCCGTGCGGTGAATCACCGTGCGGTGAAGGCCGTCGGCGCGGCCTACTAGGCTCGCCGGCATGGAGTTCCGGTACCTCGGCAGCAGCGGCCTCAAGGTGAGCGAGATCGCGTACGGCAACTGGCTCACGCACGGCTCCCAGGTGGAGAACGAGCAGGCGAAGGCCTGCGTGCGGGCTGCCCTGGATGCCGGCATCACCACCTTCGACACCGCTGACGTCTACGCGAACACCGCGGCCGAGACGGTGCTCGGCGAGGCGCTCGGCGGCGTGCGGCGTGAGTCGGTCGAGATCATGACCAAGGTCTACTTCCCGACCGGCCCGCAGGGCCCGAACGACACCGGCCTGTCCCGCAAGCACATCCGCGAGTCGATCGACGGCTCGCTGCGCCGCCTGCGGACCGGCTACGTGGACGTCTACCAGGCCCACCGGTACGACGCGGAGACGCCGCTGGAGGAGACCATGGAGGCGTTCGCCGACCTGGTCCGCGCCGGCAAGGTGCTCTACATCGGCGTCTCGGAGTGGACCGCCGACCAGCTCCGCGAGGGGCACCGGCTGGCCCGCGAGCTGCACATCCCGTTCGTGTCGAACCAGCCGCAGTACTCGATGCTGTGGCGGGTGATCGAGGACGAGGTGATCCCGGCCTCGGAGGAGCTCGGCATCGGTCAGGTGGTGTTCTCGCCGATCGCGCAGGGCGTGCTGACCGGGAAGTACGAGCCGGGCACGCCGCCGCCGGAAGGCTCCCGTGCGACCGACCCGGACGGCTCGGGCTTCATCGGCCGCTACCTGCGCGACGAGGTGCTCACCCGGGTGCGGGCGCTGCGGCCGCTGGCCGGGGAGGCCGGGCTGACACTGGCTCAGCTCGCCGTCGCCTGGGTGCTGCAGAACCGCAACGTGTCGGCCGCGATCGTAGGCGCGTCCCGGCCGGAGCAGCTCGCCGACACCACCAAGGCGTCCGGCGTCACGCTCGACGAGGACCTGATGAAACGCATCGACGAGACGCTCGGCGACGTCGTCGAACACGACCCGGGCATCACCGCGCGGCACGCACCGAAGAGGAGACTCGCATGAGCTGGACCTGGCGGTTCGAGGACTCGGCCGGCAACACCGTCGACGGCGGGGAGCTGGCCGGCGCCGAGTTCTCCGCGCAGGGCGACGCCGAGACCTGGCTCGGCGAGATCTGGCGCGACCTCGCCGAGAACGGCGTGGACCAGGTCGTGCTGCTCGAGGACGGCCGCGAGGTGTACGGCCCGATGAGCCTGCACAGCGCCTGACCGCGGCACGCACGGGGCTCGGGGCTAGGATCGCCTCGAAGCATCACGCCCGCGGCACAGGGAAGCCGGTCCGAAGCCGGCGCTGACCCGCAACCGTAGGCCGCGCACCCGTCGTACCGGCGGATGCGGCGGCGAGCCGGAACACTGCGCCACGGGATGTCAGGCTCACCGACCCGCCGAGGTCTGCGGGTGGAGCCGGGTCACCGACCCGAGTCCGCCCTGCGTGCCTCCCGCACGAAGGACATCAGATGACCCGCACGTTCACCCGTCTGTTCGCCGGCCTGGTCGCGGCCCTGGCGTTCAGCGGGGCGACAGCCATCGCCGCGCACGCCGAGGACGGCTACCGGTTCTGGGGCTACTTCCAGTGGAAGGACGGCGCCTGGGCGTTCGCATCCAAGGGCCCGGACCAGATCGTGCCCGCCGACGGGTCGGTCGAGGGCTGGCGGTTCGCGGTCGCGCCGGCGACCGTCACCCGGACCCCGCGCGCGAACGGCGACTTCGCCGCCATCTGCAAGGACGCCCCGGCCGAGACCGGCAAGAAGCGGGTCGCGCTGGTGATCGACGCCGGTACGCCGGAGGACGCGCGGGGGGCACAGCCACCGGCCGCCAAGGGCGTGTGCGTCGTCACCGACCCGGCCGCGACCGGCGCGCGGATCCTCGCCGCGGCCGCCACCGTGCGGGTCGAGAAGGGCCTGACCTGCGCCATCGACGGCTACCCGGCCACCGGCTGCGGCGACGCGGTGAAGAACGTCAAGGTCCCGGAGAAGGACGCGCCCGTCGCGCTCGCGATCGCCGCCCCGGTCGGCTCCAGCCATCCCGCGACCGCGACCGCTACCCCCACCGCGGAGACCGGCAAGGACGCCGGCAAGGCCTCGGGGTCGTCGGTCTGGAAGACGCTCGTCCCGTCCGTGATCGTCGGCCTGCTGATCGCCGCCGGCGGCTTCTGGCTCACCCGCCGCCGCACCCGCGCCCGTCAGGACGCCTGACGGCGCCACCTGCGAAGCCTGACGTCGAACCGTGCGCGCCGCCGACAACCCCACGCTCCCCCGGGTCCTGCACCCGGGGGCCTGGTGGCTGTGGGCGATCGGGCTCGCGGTCGCGGCCGGCCGCACCCGCAACCCGGTCCTGCTGCTGCTCATCCTCACGGTCGCCGGTTTCGTGGTCGCGGCCCGCCGCGGGGACGCGCCCTGGGCCGGCAGCTACGCGGCGTTCCTCAAGCTCGGGCTGGTGCTGATCGCGGTCCGGGTGGTGCTGCAGGCGCTGCTGTCCACCCGCTCGCAGGGCAGCCACCTGCTGGTGACGCTGCCGCGGATCCCGCTGCCCGGCTGGGCCAGCGGGGTGAAGCTCGGCGGTGAGGTGACCGCCGAGGCCGTGCTCACCGCCGTGTACGACGGGCTGCAGCTGGCGGTCATGCTGTGCTGCATCGGCGCGGCCAACGCGCTGGCCAGCCCGCGGCGGCTGCTGAAGTCGTTGCCCGGAGCCCTCTACGAGGTCGGGGTCGCGTGCGTGGTGGCGCTGACGTTCGCGCCGCAGCTGGTGACCGACGCGCGCCGGATCCGCGCCGCGCGGCGGCTGCGCGGCCGCACCGACCGCGGTATCGGAGTGCTGCGGACGACGGGGATGCCGGTGCTCGAGGGGGCACTGGACCGATCCGTCGAGCTGGCCGCCGCGATGGACGCGCGCGGGTACGGCCGGACCGGACAGGTACCGCGGCGGCAGCGGCGGATCACCGGAACGCTCGTGCTGCTCGGCCTGTTCGGTGTCGCGCTCGGGGTGTACGCCGTCCTCACCGACGCGCTCGGCGCGGTGGCGGCCGTGGCCACGCTGGCCACCGGGCTGCTGGTGTCGTTCGCCGGGCTGCTCGCCGGTCACCGCCGGGTGGCGCGGAGCCGCTACCGGCCGGACCCGTGGGCGCTGCCGGAGTGGCTCGTGACTGCTGCCGGCGCGGGCGTCGCGGGGCTGATGGCGGCGGCGGCGTACGCGGGTGTGCCGGGCCTCGTCCTGCCCGGGCCGCTCGTGGTGCCGCCCGCGCCGGTGCTTCCGGTGGTCGCCGTGCTGGTCGGGCTGCTGCCGGCCGTGGCTGCTCCGCCGCTGGCGGTACGACGGACCGAGGTGGCGGTGACGTGACGGGTGCGGTGATCGAGTTCGAGCGGGTGTCGGTGACGTACGACGGCGCGCCGGCGCCGGCGTTGCGCGAGGCAACGTTCGCGGTGCCGGAGGGCGAGCTGGCGCTCGTCGTCGGACGGACCGGGTCCGGCAAGTCCACGCTGCTGCGCGCGATCAACGGGCTGGTGCCGCACTTCACCGGCGGCACGCTGTCCGGCCGGGTCGTGGTCGCCGGGCGCGACACCCGGCTGCACCGGCCGCGCGACCTGGCCGACGTGGTCGGATTCGTCGGGCAGGACCCGGTGTCGGGATTCGTCACCGACACCGTCGAGGACGAGCTCGCCTACGGCATGGAGTCGCTGGGGTTCGCGCCGGACGTGATGCGGCGGCGGGTCGAGGAGACGCTCGACCTGCTCGGGCTGGCCGACGTACGCGACCGGCCGCTGACCGCGCTGTCCGGCGGGCAGCGCCAGCGCACCGCGATCGGCGCCGCCCTCACCCCGCACCCCGCCGTCCTCGTCCTCGACGAGCCGACGTCGGCGCTCGACCCGCAGGCCGCCGAGGAGGTCCTCGCCGCACTACAGCGCCTGGTCCACGACCTCGGCGTCACCGTCGTGATGGCCGAGCACCGCCTGGAGCGCGTCATCCAGTACGCCGACCGGGTCATCGAGGTCCCCGGCGCCACGGGTCCGGTCCTGTCCGGCGACCCCGCCACCCTCATGGCGACCGCCCCCGTCGCCCCACCCGTCGTACAGCTCGGCCGCCTGGCCGGCTGGTCCCCGCTCCCCCTGTCGGTCCGCGACGCCCGCCGCGCCGCCGCTCCCCTCCGCGCCAGCCTGAACTCTCCGGTCATCCGGCGTGTGCGATCGGCGGCTGCGGCCACCGGTGTGCTCGGGCGAGCGAAGGATCTGGTCGTGCGGTACGACCGCACGGTCGCTCTGCGCGGCGTGTCGCTGGAGATCCGTGCCGGCGAGGTGGTCGCGCTGATGGGCCGCAACGGCGCCGGTAAGTCGACGCTGCTGAACTGTCTGGTCGGGCTGGTCCGCCCCGGGTCCGGCAGCGTCGAGACGTCCGGGCTGACGCCGGCCGTCACCAAGCCGAAGGACCTGGTGAAGGCGGTCGGGCTGGTGCCGCAGGAGCCGGCCGATCTGTTGTACGCGGCAACCGTCGGCACCGAGTGCGCGCAGGCCGACGCCGACTTCCGGGTCGAGGCCGGGACGTGCCGCGGCCTCCTGCGCCGGCTCGCACCGGACGTCACCGACGACACCCATCCACGCGACCTGTCCGAGGGACAACGGCTGTGCCTGGCGCTCGCCGTGGTGCTGTGCGGCGCTCCCCCGCTGCTGCTGCTCGACGAGCCGACCCGCGGCCTGGACTACGGCGCGAAGCACCGGCTGGTCGAGATCCTCGCCGAGCTCGCGGCGAACAGTCACGCCGTCGTGCTGTCCACGCACGACGTGGAGCTGGTGGCCGAGGTGGCGACGCGGGTCGCCGTACTGGCCGACGGTGAGATCGTCGCCGACGGGGCCACGACCAACGTGATCGCCGGCTCGCCGGCGTTCGCGCCGCAGGTCGCGAAGATCCTCGCGCCACTGCCGTTCCTGACCGTCGGCGAGGTCGCCGCGGCGCTCGAGGAGGCGTCGTGAGTGCGCCGGTCACGCAGCCGGGGCGCGCCCGCGTGGCGGGTGCCCGGCTGGTCCGGGTGCGGCCGCGGAGCGCGGCGGCGATCGTGCTGGCGTCGGTGGCCGGGCTGCTGGCGTTCGGATGGCCGCTGCTGTGGCAGACGCAGCAGGCCGGCGCGGCGGCGATCGGGCACACGACCGACGCGCCGTGGTTGTTCGTCCTGCTGCTGCCGCTGCTGGTGGGCGTCGTACTCGCCGAGCTCGCCGAGGGCGGCATGGACGCCAAGGTGGTCGCGCTGCTCGGCATGCTCGCCGCTGTCGGTGCCGCCCTGCGCGCCCTGGGGCCCGGGACGGCGGGACTCGAGCCGGGGTTCTTCCTGCTGGTGGTGGCCGGGCGGGCGTTCGGGGCCGGGTTCGGATTCGTGCTCGGTGCGGTGTCGCTGTTGAGCGGGGCGATGATCAGTGGCGGGGTCGGGCCGTGGATGCCGTTCCAGATGTTCGCCTGCGCCTGGGTCGGCTGCCTGGCCGGCCTGTTGCCGAAGGCAACCGGCTGGGCCGAGACCGGCCTGCTGGCGGCTTATGCGGTGGTGTCCGGGATCGCCTACGGCCTGGTGATGAACCTGTGGTTCTGGCCCTACGCGACGTTCGGCAGCGACTTCTCCTTCATCCCCGGCGACACGCTGGCCGGCAACGTGCACCGCTACCTGCTCTTCTTCACCGCGACCTCGCTCGGCTGGGACGTGCCGCGCGGTGTGTTGTCCGCACTGCTCGTCGTCACCCTCGGCCGGCCGGTGCTGGCCGCGTTCCGCCGTACCGCCCGCAAGGCCGCCTTCGACACCACCGTCACCTTCGAACCCGCGGAGACCCGCCATGGCTGAGCTCGTCACCGGACCCGGCGGTGCCGTCGTCGACGGCATCCTCCATCTCGGCCGCACGGCCACCCCACCCACCGGCTACCACGTCCCCGCCGTCCCCACCCCCGCCGGCATCAGATACGACGTCACCACCCCCACCGGCGACCGCCTGTCCTGGACCGACTCGGGCGTATCGCAGTCCGCACAGAGAACATTGGTGCTGGGTGGCGCACGGTCGGGTAAGTCGACGGAAGCGGAGCGTCTGCTGGCCGACCGCGGCGACGTTCTCTACGTGGCCACCGGTGGCGACGCAGACGGTGACGCGGCGTGGGCGGAGCGCATCGCCGTGCACCGCGCCCGCCGCCCTGCTACCTGGGGCCTCACCGAGACGATCGACCTGGTGCCGCTCCTCGCATCCGGCGGCCCGGCGCTGCTGATCGACTGCCTCACCCTGTGGCTGACCCGCACCATGGACGAGTGCGAGGTCTGGACCGGCCCGGAGCGCGTCACCGACGTCGAGGACCGGATGACCGAGCTCGCAGACGCCTGGTCGGTCACACCACGCGAAATCGTTGCGGTCAGCAACGACGTTGGGTCCGGCGTCGTGCCCGCGACCGCGTCCGGAGTCGTCTTCCGCGACCTGATGGGCCGCCTCAACACGATGATCGCCCGCGCCAGCGACGAGGTCCTCTGGTGCCTGGCCGGCAGGGTCGTCCCGCTGTGACCTGGAGTCTGCATTCGGAGGCCCTGAGTATGTCCAGGCCGACTTGGCGTACTTGCACATCGCTAGCGGTGTGCCACATCGATAGCGATGTGCAACTCGCGCATCCCGCGCCCGAAACACCGGCTCGCCTGGGAAGTGCGGGGATGCGATGAGCGGGGGGCAGGCGCGGTTCGTCGACGGGGTGTGGCTGGCAGTCGGGACTCTGAGCGTGGTGCCGGCGCCGATGCCGCGGACCGTTGATCGGACGGTGGCGGCGCGGGCGATGGCGCTGGCGCCGGGCGTGGGGTTGCTGGTCGGCGGGGTGGGCGCGGCGATCGTGGCCGGGGCCGGGTGGCTGCGGCCGGATGCTCCGTTGCTGGCGGCCGTGCTCGGGCTGATGGCGGTGGTGGTGCTGTCCGGCGCGCTGCACCTGGACGGGCTGGCCGACACGGCGGACGGGCTCGGCAGCCGGCGGGACCGCGACCGGATGCTCGCGATCATGCGGACCGGGGACATCGGGCCGTTCGGGGTCGCCGCGGTCGCGCTGATACTGCTGGTCGACGTGGCGGCGCTCGCCGCGTGTGTCACCAGCGGGATCGGCTGGCAGGCGGTGCTGGTCGCCGCCGTCGCGGGGCGGACGACGTTGCCGTGGGCCTGCCGTACGACGGTGCCGTCCGCGCGGCCGGACGGGCTGGGCGCGATGGTCGCAGGGACGGTACGGACGTGGGTCGCGGGAGCGGTGACGGTCGCCGCGGCCGCTGCTGCCGTCGTACTGCTGCTGCCGCACGGGGCCCGCGCCGCCGTCGCCGGCGGATCGGCCGTCCTGGTGGCGGCGGTCGCCGGCGCTCTCGTCGTACGACGGTGTGTGCACAAGCTCGGCGGGATCACCGGGGACGTGCTCGGAGCGGCCGTCGAGGTCGGGACGGCGGTCGCGCTGCTGGTGCTGGCGCTCGCCGCCTGACTAGGGTGCCGGCATGACGTCGTCGCACCGGCCGCCGATCCGGATGGAGCAGACCTCGGAGGACCAGAACGTCACGACGCTGGAGCTGTTCTTCGACCTGGTGTTCGTGTTCGCGCTGACCCAGATCACCGCGCTGATGGCCGACCACCTCACCGTGCACGGAGTGGTGCGCGGGGTACTGCTGGTCGGGCTGCTGTGGTGGAGCTGGATCGGGTACGCGTGGCTGTGCAACCTGGTGCGCGCCGACGAGGGCGGCGTCCGGCTGGTCCTGCTGGCCGCGATGACGACGATGTTCGTGCTGGCGCTGGGCATCCCGGAGGCGTTCGACGACCTGCCCGGCGGGCTGCCGGGGCCGGTGGTGATCGCGGTGTGCTACTTCGCGTTCCGGACCGTGCACCTGGTGCTGTTCTGGATCATCTCGCGCGAGGACCCGGTGCTGCGCAGGCAGCTGATCAGGTTCACGCCGTCGATGCTCGGCGGTACGACGCTGCTGCTGGTCGCGTCCCAGTTCGACGGCACCGCGCAGACGCTGTGGTGGGCGGCGGCACTCCTCGCCGACTACGGCGGCACGCTGCTCGCCGGGTCGCGCGGCTGGCGGCTGCGGTCTCCGGGGCACTTCTCGGAGCGGTTCGGGCTGATCCTGATCGTCGCGCTCGGCGAGTCGATCGTGGCGATCGGCGTCGGTGTGGCCGCGCTGCCGTTGTCGTGGTCGATCGTGGTCGCCGCGGTGCTCGGGCTGACGGTGTGCGCGGGGCTGTGGTGGATCTACTTCGACGTCACCGCGCTGCACGCCGAGCACGCGTTCGCGACCGCGGAGCCGCTGCGGCAGGTGCGGCTGGCGCGGGACGGCTACACGTACCTGCACTTCCCGATGATGACCGGCATCGTGCTGCTCGCGCTCGGGCTGAAGAAGGTGCTCGCCTACGCCGGCGACACCGAGCACCACCTCGACGACCCGCTGCACGGTGTCGGGCTGTGGTGCCTGTTCGCAGGCGTCGCGGTCTACCTGCTCGGGCACGTCGCGTTCAAGTGGGTGATGGTGCGGACGCTCAGCATCGGGCGGCTGGTCGGCGCCGCCGCGATGCTGGTCGCCGTACCGCTGGTCGGCGAGGTGCGGGCGATCGGCCAGCTCGGTGTGCTGGCGGCGCTGACGGTCGGGCTGGTGTGCTACGAGCTGCTCCGGTACGCCGCGCAGCGCGAGGAGGTCCGGCACGGCTCCGGCGAGGCCACGTACTAGACGTACTAGAGGTCCTCGACCAGCGGGACGGCGCCCGTCAGGGTGGCGACCTCGGCCTCGGTCCAGCCGGCGCCGCGGGTGATCACCATCGCGTGCTCGATGCCGAGCTCGGCCTTGGCCGAGCAGCGCTCGGCGAACGCCTCGGCGGTCTCGCCCGGCTCCACCGCCATGCCGATCGTCTTCTCGATCTCGCCGAACGGCCGGCCGAGGTCCTCGCAGTGCTTGGCGAGCACCTCGAGCTTGTGCCGCACCGTCGCGCCGCCGTCGGGGATGTCGAACAGGCTGCACGCGTCGCCGTACTGCGCGACGAGGCGCAACGTCTTCTTCTCGCCGGTGCCGCCGATCAGGATCGGCGGGTGCGGGCGCCGCACCGGCAGCGGGCTGCCGATCGGCCGGGTGAGCTGGTGGTGCTTGCCCTCGAACGGCGAGTCGTCGCCGGACCACATCCGCAGGGCGAGCCGCAGGGTGTCCTCGAGCAGCTCGAACCGCTCGGCCACGGGCGGCATCGGAAAGCCCATCGCACCGGCCTCCTCGTCGCCGTAACCGGCGCCGATGCCGAGCCAGGCCCGCCCGTTCGACAGCACGTCGAGCGTGGTGACGGCTTTGACCAGCAGCGCCGGGATCCGGATCGTGTTGCCGCTGACCATCGTGCCGAGCTGCACCCGGTCGGTCCGCGCGGCGAGGTAGCCGAGCGTGGTGTACGCCTCGAGCATCTCCGCCTCCGGCCGGCTCGCCGGGTCGGCCTGCAGCAGGTGGTCGGCCACCCACACCGCGGTCAGCCCGCCGTCGTCAGCCGCGCGGGCGATCCGGGTCAGCTCGGCGGTGATGTCACCGCTCGGCCAGGTGAAGTTCGTGACACTCAGGCTGATCCTCATACCTGCCAGACTTCCAGCCGCGTAGGCTCCACGCGTCGTCCCGGCGGCGGTTCGCGGGCTACTCCGAGGGTCGTACGTCAGCCTTCCGTCGTACTCCGCGTGCTCGAGGTGCGGCGGCACGCTGGAAGCGGGCCGCCATCGTCTCCAGGTGCTCGGACAGCTCGGGCGAGTCGAGGACCTCGAAGTCCACGTCCAGCAGGCCGATGTACAGCGTCAGCATCTGCGGGGTGTCCGAGCCGACCTCGACGACGCAGCGATCGGCGCCCTCGGGACGTACGACGACCGACGGCGGCAGCTTGGCGCGCACCTCCTCGGCGGAGGCGTGCAGCAGGACGCGGGCGAAGAACCGCCAGGTCGCGGCACCCGCGCCGCGCTGCACGAACGACGCGACATCGCCCTCCGGCAGCTCGCGCGGCGTGAACCGCGGGCCGGTCGGCCCCTTCGGCGTCAGCCGGTCCACCCGGAAGGTCCGCCAGTCGCGGCGTTCGTTGTCCCAGGCAACGAGGTACCAGCGCCGGCCCCAGCTCACCAGCCGGTGCGGCTCGACGTCGCGCCGGCTGGTCGTCCCGCTGTGGCTCGCGTAGTCGAACCGCAGCCGCTCGCCCGCCCGGATCGCCGCCGCGATCGCGGTCAGCACCTCGGTGTCCACGGTCGGCCCGGCCCCGGGCACCGTCACGGTCGCGGCGGTCACCGCGTTCACCCGGTGCCGCAGCCGCGACGGCAGCACCTGCTCGAGCTTGGCCAAGGCGCGCACCGAGGTCTCCTCGATCCCGGTGACGCTGCCGCCGGCCGCGGTCCGGAGCCCGACCGCGACGGCGACCGCCTCGTCGTCGTCCAGCAGCAGCGGCGGCAGCGCCGCCCCGGCCCCGAGCCGGTAGCCGCCGGCCACACCCGGTGTGGCGTCCACCGGGTAGCCGAGGGTGCGCAGCCGCTCGACGTCGGTGCGGATCGTGCGGGTGGACACGCCGAGCCGCTCGGCCAGGTCGCGCCCGGTCCAGTCCCGGTGCGTCTGCAGCAGTCCGAGCAACTTCAGCAGTCTCGCGGAGGTCTCCAGCATGTCGGCAAGATTCTCGCAGATTGCGGAAGAAAGTCTTCCGCAATCGTTTCTACAGTGGCGACATGGAAACCACACAGCACGAGATCCGTCCCTTCCGCATCGACATCGCGCAGGCCGAGCTGGACGACCTGCACCGCCGGCTGGCCGCCACCCGGCTGCCGGAGCCCGTGCCCGGTGACACCGGCGACTTCAGCCACGGCATCCCGGTGACCTACCTGGCCGGCCTGGCCGAGTACTGGCGGACGTCGTACGACTGGCGCGCGGCCGAGGCCGAGCTGAACCGGTGGCCGCAGTTCGTCACCGAGATCGACGGCCAGACCATCCACTTCTTCCACGTCCGCTCCCCCGAGCCGGACGCGACCCCGCTGCTGATCAGCCACGGCTACCCGGGCTCGGTGGTCGAGTTCGTCGAGCTGCTCGGCCCGCTGACCGACCCGCGTTCGTACGGCGGGGACCCGGCCGACGCCTTCCACGTGGTGGTGCCCTCGCTGCCCGGGTTCGGGTTCTCCACCCCGCTGAGCGGTCCGGGCTGGGAGGTCGGGCGGACGACGGCGGCGTTCGCGGAGCTGATGAGCCGGCTCGGGTACGAGCGGTTCGGCGCGCAGGGCGGCGACATCGGCGCCGGGATCACCGGCCGGCTCGGCGCGGTCTTCGCGGACCGGGTGATCGGCACCCACGTCAACAGCGACCGCGGCGCGCTCGGCCAGGCGGGCGAGTTCTTCCCGCTGCCGGACGACCTGACCGACGAGGAGCGGGCGGTGGTGGAGGCGGCCAACGCGAAGTGGCGGACCGCGCACGGCTACCTGGAGCTGCAGTCGCACCAGCCGGACAACATCGCGGCCGCGCTGACCGACTCGCCGGCGGCGCAGCTGGCCTGGATCGCGGAGAAGTTCGAGGCCTGGACGAACCCGGCCGCGGCCACCCCGGACCAGGCGGTGGACCGCGACCAGCTGCTGACCCTGGTGAGCGTCTACTGGTTCACGAAGTCGGGCGCGACCGCGGCGCGGTTCCTCTACGAGGCGGCGCACTCGCACCTGGACTGGGTGGCGCCGTCGACCGTGCCGTCCGGGTGGGCCGTGTTCGACAACGACCCGGTGCTGCGCCGGATCATGGACGGCGACCACAAGATCGCGCACTGGTCGGAGTACAGCGAGGGCGGGCACTTCCCGGCGATGGAGTGCGGCGCGCTGCTGGTCGACGACGTGCGCGCCTTCTTCCGTAATCTGCGCTCATGAGGACGGCACCCGTGCTCGGGCAGCGCGCGCTCAACCGCGCGCTGCTCGGGCGCCAGCATCTGTTGTCCCGGGCAACGATGCCCGCGCTGGAGATGGTCGGGCACCTGGTCGGCCTGCAGGCGCAGGCACCGCTCGCGCCGTACCTCGGGCTGTGGTCCCGGATCGACGGTTTCGCCCCCGAGGAGCTGGCGTCCCTGCTGACCTCGCGCCAGGTC
>DASXRB010001135.1:0-8925 GCA_036506875.1 Kribbellaceae bacterium
GTTGATCGCCGGGCTGCCGATCCGGCCGTGCTCGCCGGTGCTCCGGCCGACCATCTGCTCGATGTCGTCGCGAAGGACCCGGTACTGCTCGACGCGTTCCCGTGACGGCGTGGCGACCTGCACGAACACCGCGTCGTCGACCGAGACGCGGCGGTCCTCCAGCAGCTCGCCGAAGGCGCGCAGCCGCTGCCGGATGCCCTTGGTGTAGTCGAGCCGGTCCACCCCCATCAGCACGTGCCGCGGGTTTCCGACCTCGGCCCGGATCTCCTTCGCGCGGGCGTCGGTCTCCGGCCGCCGGGCCAGGTCCTCCAGCTCGCCGACGTCGATCGAGATCGGGAACGACCGCGCCCGCACGACCCGGTCGTCGGGCAGGTGGATCCGGTCGCCGCGGGTGCGCAGGCCCATCCGGTTCCGCGCCAGCCGGGCGAAGTTCGACGCCGCGCCCGGGCGCTGGAAGCCGACCAGGTCCGCACCCAGCAGGCCGTCCAGGATCTGCCGCCGCCACGGCATCTGCGCGAACAGCTCGGTCGGCGGGAACGGGATGTGCAGGAAGAACCCGATCCGCACGTCCGGCCGCAGCCGGCGGAGGATCGCGGGCACCAGCTGCAGCTGGTAGTCGTGCACCCACACCACCGCGTTCTCGGCCGCCGCGTGCGCCGCCGCCTCGGCGAACCGGAGGTTGACCGCGACGTAGGCCTCCCACCACTCGCGGTGGAACTCCGGCTGCACGATCACGTCGTGGTACAGCGGCCACAGCGTCGCGTTCGAGAAGCCCTCGTAGTACAGCTCGACGTCCTCGCCGGACAACCGCACGGGCACCAGCCGCATGCCGTTGGTCTCGAACGGCTCGAGCCGCTCGTCGGCAGCGCCCGACCACCCGATCCACGCTCCGCGGTGGCGCTGCATGACCGGCGCGAGCGCGGTCACCAGGCCTCCCGGGCTGCGCCGCCACGTGCTGCTGCCGTCCGGCAGCTCCACGCGGTCCACCGGCAGCCGGTTGGCCACCACCACGAACGCGCTGGTCATGTCCCCAACCACTCCTCGTCGCCCGGGTAGCTGACCCCGATCTGATCTCGTACGACGTCCAGCAGCTCGAGCACCGCGATCGTGTCCTCGTGCGGGAACAGCGGGCTCTCGGTCAGCCCGGCCCGTACGCAGCGCATCACCTCGGAGGCCTCGTGCTGGTACCCAGTGCCCGTACTCGCGATCTCCACACGTTCGGCACCGGACGCGGTCTGGCGGATGTAGTGGTCCGGGTTGTGGAACCGGCTCGGCAGCAGCAGCGTGCCCTCGGTGCCGCTGATCGACGCCGTGCACGGGCTGTTCGCGCGCACCCCGCAGGTCAGCGCGGCGACCGCCCCGGACTCGTACGACCACACCATCGCGGTGTTGAGGTCGACGCCGAGGTCGCTCAGCTCGGCCACGGCCTTGACGTGCGCGGGACGGCCGAGCGCGGCGTACGCGAAGGTCGCGGGGTAGACGCCGAGGTCCAGCAGCGCGCCGCCGCCCAGCTCCGGCCGCAGCAGCCGCGCGGGCAGCTCGGGCTTGGTGAAGCAGAAGTCCGCCAGCACCTGCATCGGCTCGCCGATCAGGCCCGCGCGGACGTCGTCGTACGCCGCCCTCACCACCGGGTTCGCGCGCATCCACATCGCCTCGGCGAAGAACACGCCGTTCGCGCGGGCCACGGCGACCAGGTCGCGGGCCTGGCGGGCGTTGATCGTCACCGGCTTCTCGCACAGCACCGCCTTGCCGGCGGCCAGGCAGGCCCGGGCGACGGCGTAGTGCTGCGGGTGCGGGGTGCCGATGTAGACGACGTCGACGGTCTCGTCGGCGATCAGCGCCGCGTAGTCGTCGTACCGGGAGGGGATCCCGAACTCGGCGCCGAACTTCTCGGCGTTCTCCAGGCTGCGCGAGGCCACGGCCACCACCTGCGCCCCGCCGGCGCCGGCGAGGTCGCGGGTGAACGCGCGGGAGATGTTGCCAGTAGCAACTATCCCCCAGCGGACCGCGTCTACGACCATTGAGTGAACTCCGGTTCTGGCATCGGGCCGTAGGACGAGGATCTCGCGAGCTCGAAGGCGTGAGCCAGCCGGATCAGCGTGCCGTCGGTGTGGTATCCGCCACTGAACGTGATCGCGACCGGCAGTCCGGCGACCATGCCGGACGGCACCGAGACCAGCGGATAGCCGGCCAGCGCCGCGTGCATCGAGCAGTTGCCGCCGTTGACCTGGTCGCCGTTGACCAGGTCGATCGTCCACGCCGGCGGGTAGCCCGGCATCACCAGCGCGTCCAGCTCGTGCTCGCGCAGCGCGCGGTCGATCCCGTTCCGGCCGGCGTCCAGGCAGGCCAGCCGGGCGGCGACGTACTCCGCCGCGGCCAGGCCGCGGGTCGCCTCGGACCGCTCGAACAGCTCCTGCCCGAAGTGCGTGAGCTCGGACTCGGCGTGGTCGTTGTTGAACGCGATCAGGTCGGCCAGCGTCTTCGGCGCACCCGCGCGGTCCGACAGGTACGACGCCATGCCGGCCTTGAGCTCGTGGCACAGCACCACCAGCTGGTCCTCGTAGCTGGTCTCCGGCAGCGTCACCGGGTCGACCAGCGTGGCGCCGGCCCGCGACAGCAGCTCCAGGGACTGCTCGGTGACGGCGTCCAGACCGGCCTGCGTGCCCCAGAACGCGGTGCCGCGCGGTACCCCGATCCGGACCCCGGTCAGGTCCGCGCCGTCACACCACGCCGCGTAGTCGGTCGCGCCGCCGGCCAGCACAGTGAGCAGCTGCGCGGCCTCCCGGACGGTCAGCGCCATCGGGCCGGCGGTGTCCTGGGAGTGCGAGATCGGCACGATGCCCTGCTGCGGGACCAGGCCGACGCTCGGCTTGATCCCGACCACACCGTTCAGCGCGGCCGGGCAGACGATCGAGCCGTTGGTCTCGGTGCCGACCGCGAGCGGGGCCAGCCGGGCGGCCAGCGCCGCGCCGGAACCGCTGGACGAGCCGCCCGCGGACCGGTTCAGCGCGTACGGGTTGCGGGTCAGGCCGCCGTACCCGCTCCAGCCCGACGACGACGTGTGGCCGCGGAAGTTCGCCCACTCGCTCAGGTTGGTCTTGCCGAGGATGACGCAGCCGGCCTCCCGGAGCCGTGCCACCAGCGGCGCGTCGGCGGCGGGCGGCGGTACGTCGGCCAGTGCCAGCGACCCGGCCGTGGTGGCCAGGCCGGCGGTGTCGATGTTGTCCTTCACCAGCACCGGCACGCCGTGCAGCGGGCCGCGCCGGTGACCGGCCGTGAGCTCGGCGTCCAGCCGGTGGGCGTCGTCGAGGGCGACCGGGTTCGTCGTACAGATCGAGGAGATCAGCGGCTCGACCTCTGCGGCGCGGGCGAGCAGCGCCTCGACGGCGGTCACGGCCGGTGACGTGCCCGGCCGCGTCCCGGAGGTGCCGGGGGCGTCCGGCCGAGTTGTTGTCACGTACCCGATCCTGCCACGCTGGCCCTTGCCGTACCGTGGTTCGCGCCACGCCGCACGGTTGTCCGCCCGATGCCTGAGGTGAATGACATCGCTGTAGTTCACCGCGTAGAGTGGACGACGGACGACCTACTCGCTCTACCCGGGAGTCAGCACCGATGGACAGCGCGAACGCTGCCGCCGCACCGACCGAGCCACAGCCGGTCGCCCACGGCCTGTCCGAGCGCGACGGTTCGATCCTCGCCTTCGAGCGGCACTGGTGGAAGTACGCGGGTGCCAAGGAGCAGGCGATCCGCGACCGCTTCGGGATGTCCGCCACCCGGTACTACCAGGTGCTCAACGCGCTCATCGACCGCCCGGAGGCGCTCGCGCAGGACCCGCTGCTGGTCAAGCGGCTCCGCCGGCTGCGTGCCGCGCGGCAGCGCGCCCGTTCCGCTCGCCGGCTCGGCATCGACGTCTGAGAGAACCCGCTCATGGCAGCCGTGCGGACGACGGGGTCTGATGAGCGTGGGCAGGTCCAGTCCTCCCTCGTTGCGGTAGCGGCGGTGGCCGCGGTGATCGCCGGCCTGCTGCTGCTGTTCGGCACCGGCGGGACCGACGGCAGGACCGCCGCGCAGGAGACGAAGCCGACGCCGACCGTCGTACCGGCGACCACGCAGACGCCGACCGCGGCGCCCAGCACCCCGGCGGAGACGCCCACCCAGCCGGCCACCACCTCGCCCGCGACGACCCGGCCCGCCAGCACGCAGCCCACGACGCGGCCGGTGACGACGAGCACGAGGCCGGTGGTGACCGGGCCCCGGCCGCGGATCGAGATCTACAACAACACCACCCGGCACGGCCTGGCCGACGAGGTCGCGAACCGCGCCCGGGCGCTCGGCTGGACGGTCGCCGGCATCGACAACTGGCGCGGAAAGGTCGCCGGCAGCACGGTGTACTACCCGCCGGGCATGATGGACCACGCTGCGGCGCTGGCCGGCGACCTCGAGGTCGGGCGGATCAAGGCCGCGCTCGACAACATGAAGACCGACCGCCTCACGGTCATCCTCACCTCCGACTACACCGGCTGATCGACATGCCCACGCCAGTCCTGGCGACGACCGCCGGCTCGGAAGGCTGGCAGGCGATCCTCGCCGATCCCGCGAGCGCCCTGGTCGCCTCCGACTTCGACGGCACCCTGTCACCGCTGGTCGCGGACCCGGCCACCTCGCGGGCAGCCGCCGGCGCGCTCGCCGCCCTGGCCCGGCTGTCCGGCTCGGTCCGTCAGGTCGCGCTGCTCACCGGCCGCCCCGCGCTGGTCGTGACCGAGCTGTCCGGCGTCGTCGGGTTCCCCGGGCTCGAACGGCTCGTGGTGCTGGGCCACTACGGGCTCGAGCGGTACGACGCCGCCACCGGTACCGTCTCCAGCGCGGACGTCCCGGCCGGGGTGGAACTGGCGCGCAAGCGGCTGGCGGAGGTGCTCGCCGGCGCCGGGCACCCGGACGCGTACGTCGAGGACAAGGGCAGCTCGCTCGCCGTGCACACCCGGCGGATGGCTGAGCCGCAGCGGGCCCTGGCCGATCTGCGGGGGCCGCTGGCGGCACTGGCGGACGAGCTCGGGCTGTGGCTGGAGCCGGGCAACCTGGTGCTGGAGCTGCGGCCGCCCGGGATCGACAAAGGCGTGGCGCTGCGCCGGCTGGCGGAACAGACCGGTGCGCGGTCGCTGCTCTACGCCGGCGACGACCTCGGCGACCTGGCCGCCTTCGACGCGGTGGAGTCGCTGCGCGCGGACGGCCTGCGGGCCGTGCTGGTGGCCGCGCGGTCGTCGGGCGTGGACGCCCTGGTCGAGCGGGCCGACATCGCGGTGGACGACCCGGACGGGGTCGTCACCGTGCTCACAGCACTTGCCGACGGGATCGCAGCACGGTCCTGAGCGCGGTCAGCGGTGACCGCGGCGGGTGCTCGTCGTACCCGCCGTCGACCAGCCCGGCCATCCGCTCGAACAGGTTCCGCGACGCGAAGTCGCCCGTGCGCAGCCACGACCACCCCGCGCACAGTGCGTACAGCGGCCAGAACGGCGCCCCGAGCAAGCACAGGTACTGCCACGAGTGCCGTTCCTCGTGCCGGACCAGGTCCGGGCTGCCGTCGAAGTAGTCCCGGTCGTGCTTGGTCAGTAGCACGTTGCCGATGGTGAATGCGCCCGCGATCGGGAAACCGAGCTTGTACCCGGTCGCGAAGAGCAGCCCGCGCGGTCCCCGACTCAGCTTCGCCCGCCCGATCATCGCGACTCCGAACCCCGCCAGCGTGGTCAGGTTGAGCAGGTTCACCACCTGCTTGAACCGCTGCCACCCGTTCATCCCGCCACCCCCTTACCAAGCAGTATGGCGATCGATCACGCGGACCGGAGGCGATACTCTCGGGTAACAAGGACCGGCGGACGACGGGAGCTGGCGGATGGCCGAGCAGATCGCCAGGGGCGTGAACGGGATCGACCTGTGCTACGAGACGATCGGCGACCCTGCCGGGCCGCCGCTGCTGCTCGTCATGGGCCTCGGCGCGCAGCTGGTCTGGTGGGACGACGGGCTGTGCGCGGAGCTGGCCGGGCGCGGCTTCCACGTGATCCGGTACGACAACCGCGACATCGGGCGGTCGTCGTACGTGCACGGCAAGGTCGGGATCGCCGAGGCGTACCTGCGCCGGCGGTCGCCGTACACGCTCGTCGACCTCGCGGACGACGCGGCCGCGCTGGTCGAGCGGCTCGGCACCGGGCCGGTGCACGTCGCGGGCGCCTCGATGGGCGGCATGATCGGCCAGCTGCTCGCGATCCGGCGGCCGGACCTGGTGCGCTCGCTGACCTCGATCATGTCGACCACCGGCAGCCGCCGGGTGGGCTGGCCGCGACGGCGCGGGCTGACCGCGATCCTGACCAAGCCGGCGAAGAGCCGGGAGGAGTACGCCGAGGCGCTCGTGCGCACGTTCCGGATGATCGGCTCACCGGGCCTTCCGTTCGACGCCGACCGGTTCCGCGCACGGGCCGAGCAGTGCTGGGACCGCGGCTACAACCCGGCCGGCACCGCCCGCCAGCTCACCGCCGTGCTCGCAGCCCCGGACCGGACCGCGCTGCTGCGCCGGCTGCGCCTCCCGGTCGCCGTCCTGCACGGCGCCGCCGACCCGCTGGTCGACGTCTCCGGCGGCCGCGCCACAGCCCGCGCCGTCCCCGGCGCCGAGCTCCACGTCATCGACGGCATGGGCCACGACCTCCACCCCCAGCACTGGGCCCGCACCGCCGACGTCATCGAGCGCACAGCCACCCGAGCCAATGTCCCGATGTCCTGATCATTAGGACATCAGCGGCTTGAGGCATACGATGTCCTGAGAATTAGGACATTAGGACACTGGAGGCGGCGTCATGTTGTTTCGGACGCCCGATCTCGACCTCGAGGACGATGTCGTCCTCGAAGAGATTCACCGCCAGCGCGCGGAGCTGGCGGATGTACTGCGGGTCCCGCGCCGATGGGCAGGCGGGTTGCGTCGCAGCATGCTCGCGCGGGCGATCCAGGGCTCCAACAGCATCGAGGGGTACGACGTCGAGCTGGACGACGCCGCTGCCGCGCTCGATGACGAGGATCCACTCAGTGCTGACGAGAAGACCTTCGCCGAGATCCGCGGATACCGGCTCGCGCTCGGCTACGTGCTGGCCACGGCGGACGCGCCGGAGTTCAGGCTCGATGCGTCTGCCCTGCGAGGCATGCACTACATGATGCTCGGCCATGACCTCAACAAGAGTCCTGGGCGTTACCGGCTTGGTCCGGTCTACGTGCATGACGACTCGCGTGGCGTCAATGTCTACGAGGGCCCGGACGCAGAGCTGGTCCCACAGCTCGTCGAGGAGCTCGTCGCCGAGTTGAACCGCGGCCGTGCGGTGGATGCGATCGTGTGGGCTGCGATGGCGCACCTGAACCTCGTCATGATCCACCCGTTCCGGGACGGTAACGGCCGGATGGCGCGGGCGCTGCAGACGCTGATCCTGTGCCGCGGTGGGATCGGCGAGCCAGCCTTCTCCGGCATCGAGGAGTGGCTCGGTCACAACACGGAGGACTACTACCGGGTCCTCGCCGCGACGGGAGCCGGTGGCTGGAATCCGGACCGAGACGCCTCGCTCTGGCTGAAGTTCAATCTCCGCGCCCATCACATCCAGGCCCAGACCGTCGCGCGGCGGTACGCGGAGGCGTCCAGGACCTGGCGTGAGCTCGACGAACTGATTGCACAGCACGGTCTTCCGGACCGCGCGGCGGACGAGCTTTATGACGCCGTCATCGGCTTCAGGATTCGCCGGTCGAGCTACGTGAAACGGGCCGCGATCGAGGAGCGCACCGCCACCCGCGATCTCGGCCGGCTCGTCGAGCTGGGACTGCTACGAGCCGTCGGTCAGACCAAGGGACGCCACTACATCGCCGGCCCGGAGCTGGTTGGCCTGAGAAGCCGCGTCGTTCGTGAGCGCCCGCCGATCGTCGACCCCTACCCGTGGATGCGGGCACAGCTCGCCGTGGCGGCGGAAGAAGTCCATTCGGACTAGCGTCGGTGGAGTCGCGAGTCGGTGGTGTCGGGGAGACTGTCGGAGTGACTTCGCTGGTACGACGGTGGGCGCCGGGGTATCCGGTCGAGCCGCAGCTGGTGCTGGGTGGGTTGCGGCGCGGGGGCGGCGATCCGGCGTACCGGTTCGACGCGGTGACGCGGACCGTGTGGCGGGCGACGCGGACGCCGGACGGGCCGGTGACGTTGCGGGTGACGCCGGTCAGCGGCGGGGTCGAGGCGCAGGCGTGGGGGCCGGGGGCGGAGTGGGCCCTCGACGGGGTGCCGGAGCTGCTCGGGGCGGCGGACTCGTGGGACGGGTTCGAGCCGCTGCCGGAGCATCTGCCGCTGATCCGCGCGGCACGGCTGTTCGCGTCGTACCGGGTGCCGCGGACGCGCGCGGTCTTCGAGGCGATGGCCGGGGCCGGGATCGAGCAGGTGGTGACCGGGCAGGAGGCGTTCCGGGCCTGGCGGCTGCTGGTCTACGCCTATGGCGAGCCGGCGCCGGGACCGGGTGCGGAGCTGCGGATGGCGGTGCCGCCGGGGCCGCACGAGTGGCGGCTGATCCCGTCCTGGCAGTGGCTGCGGGCCGGGGTCGAGGGGCGCCGGTCGCGGGTGGTGATCACGGCGGCGACCCGGGCGGCGGCGCTGGAGCGGACGCTGGCGCTCGACGACATGGCCGAGGTGGAGCGGCGGCTGCGGTCGCTGCCGGGGGTCGGGGTGTGGACGGCGGCCGAGGTGCGGCAGCGGGCGCACGGCGACGCGGACGCGTTCTCGTTCGCGGACTACCACGTGTCGCGGAGCGTGTCCTACGCGCTGATCGGCGAGGAGCTGGACGACGACGGCTGCGCGGAGCTGATCGAGCCGTACCGCGGCCACCGGTTCCGGGTCCAGCGGCTGCTCGAGCTCGCCGGGATCGG
>DASXRB010001136.1:0-4769 GCA_036506875.1 Kribbellaceae bacterium
CGCACGGCGTGCCCGTTCACGTCGACGGTGAACCGGGCGGCCGGCGGCAGGTCCACCTCGCTGCGCCGGGCCCGGCGCGCGACCGGCGGCACGGTGAACCAGAACTTCACGGCCAGCCTCGCGCCGGCGTCGGGGGCGACCCACTCCAGCGTGCGGAAGGCGAGCCGCAGCACCGGCGGCACACTCGCATAGGTTTTCGTGCGACCGTTCGTGCTTTTTTGTGCGGACACTTCTGCTCCTCCAGGATCTCGGGCGGACATCAGGGGGTCAGGACTCGCGGGCGCCGGCCGGCGGTCAGGGCTGTACGACGCGGGCCGCGCGCAGCAGGGACTCGAAGGAGTTGCGGGCCAGGCGCTCGGCGTCCGGGTCGCGCATCAGCCGGGTGGCGTAGTGGTGCGCCAGCATCACGCCGTGCAGGTCGTAGGCGAACTGGACCGGGTCGCACGACGGGTCGAAATGGCCCTCGGAGATGCCGCCGGCGAACACCGTCGCGACGACCTCGTGCCAGTCGCGCTCGTGCTGGACCAGCTTGTCGCGCAGCGGCCCGTCCGGTTCGTCGTCCAGCTCGGTCGCGAGGTTGGTGAAGATACAGCCGCCGGGGAGCGCGCCACCGGCGCCGTACTGCAGGCCGTCCCAGGCCAGCTTGCGCTCGAACAGCTCACGCACCCGGGGCTCACCGCGCGGCGCCTTCAGCGCCGGCCGCAGCACCAGGTCCACGAACAGCTCGGCGGCGTGGTCGAGGACGTCGAGCTGCAGCTGCTCCTTGGACTTGAAGTGCCCGAACAGCCCGCTCTTGGACATGTTGGTGCGTTCGGCGAGCGAGCCGATCGTCAGCCCGCGCATCCCGATGGCGCTGACCATTCGCATCGCCTCGTCGAGCACCGCCGACCGCGTCTCGTCACCCTTGCCCACACCGCCATAAAAGCACGACCGTTCGCACTTTGGCTAGTGGGTTGTCAGAGATAGAGGCCGGTGGAACCGTCCTCGAGACGCTCGGAGGCGACGGCGTGCAGGTCGCGCTCGCGAAGCAGCACGTAGTCGTCGCCGCGGACCTCGACCTCGGCGCGGTCCTCGGGATCGAACAGCACCCGGTCGTTGACCTCGACACTGCGCACGTTGGCGCCGATCGCGACCACCTTGGCCCAGGCCAGCCGCTTGCCCATCTGCGCGGTCGCCGGGATCAGGATGCCGGCCGAGGACTTGCGCTCGCCGACCTCCGGGTCCAGCGCGACCAGCACCCGGTCGTGCAGCATCCGGATCGGCAGCTTGTCCTCCAGCGGCCGCCGGCGCTTGCCGGTGGTCACCGCCGGTTCACCAGCCGGCGGACGAGCAGCAGCAGGACCAGTACGCCGGCCACCGCGCCGGCCACGGACGCGATCTTCTGGGTGCGCAGGTCGCCGTTCTCGTCGTACACCTGCGACCGGGTCAGTGTCACGGCCTGCTCGACCTGCCGCTTGGCGACGTTGCGCGGGTGCGCCCGGTCGACCAGCTCGTCGACCGTCGCCGCCAGCCGGGCGCGGGTCGCCGCGATCTCGGCCTCGATCTGGTCCGGGGTACGAGCCGCGGCCGGCTTGGTGCTCGACACTCCTGCCTCCTCGGTCCTGCCCTCCCGTCAGGAAGGTGCTAGGCGATCAGTCTTGCAGGTCCGCGGGGGCCGCTCCATGGCGGTGCGGCAGACTGTGCGAGTCGACCACGCGCTCATTCGAAGGGGATTGCCATGTCCGAACGCCTGTCCGTCGGAGACCCGGCTCCCGAGTTCACGCTGCCCGACGCCGACGGGAACGAGGTGTCCCTGAAGGACCTGCGCGGCCGGTCGGTGATCGTCTACTTCTACCCGGCCGCGATGACGCCGGGCTGCACGAAGCAGGCGTGCGACTTCCGCGACTCCCTCGACAGCCTGGCCGCGGCCGGGTACGCCGTGCTGGGGATCTCCCCGGACAAGCCGGAGAAGCTGGCGAAGTTCCGGGACCGCGACGGCGTGACGTTCCCGCTGCTGAGCGACCCGGACAAGTCGGTGCTGTCGGCGTACGGCGCGTTCGGCGAGAAGACGATGTACGGCAAGAAGGTGACTGGGGTGATCCGGTCGACCTTCGTGGTCGACCCGGACGGCGCGATCGCGCTCGCGCAGTACAACGTGAAGGCCACCGGTCACGTGGCCAAGCTGCGCCGCGACCTGGGTCTCTGACCTCGGCGCCACAGCGCGGTCACGCGGAGACGCTGTGTTGTTACACGACCGCGGGCCGACCACCGGTTGACAGCGCGTCAACGATGGTGTGATTTGCATCACATCATAACTTCACGCTTCTCACCCCTCGCTCACGGCGCGATTACATGCCGTGAGATTTCGGGTCCGTTTGGCCTCGAATCGGCGGTCTCCGGACCTCGAACCGCCGTGGACACCGATCTTGCCGTTCGGTCAATGTGGCGCGAGCCTTAGGCCTGCCCTGGTCTGCGCGGGTAATCTTCGCGCGCAGCACAGCCCGGGGAGGAGAGAGCCGCCACTATGGGACGACATTCAGCCGCCGCTACTACGCGTAGCCGCCGACCGTTGGTCATCACGGTCGCCGGCCTCGTCGTACTGGCGCTCGGCGGTGCTGTGCTGATCAAGGCACTGGGTGGAGACGACAACGGCGCGAACGCCGACACACTGTCGGCCGGCAGCTGCGACAAGCCCATCAACGTGAGCATCGCGGCCGCCCCGGAGCTGCAGCCCGAGGTCGAAGCCGCCGCCAAGTCGCTGCAGGGCCGCGACGACGGCGGCGCCTGCGCGACGTTCAAGGTCAGCGCGCAGAGCCCGGCCGAGGTGGCCCAGGCGGTCGCCACCGGCGGCAAGCGGCCCGACCTGTGGATCCCGGACTCGTCGATGTGGGTCAACCGCGCCGACGACGGCCAGTCGCTGCCACTGGTCGCGGTACCGTCCCTGGCCACGTCGCCGCTGGTGATCGTCGGCAAGCAGCGGGCGTTCGCGAACACCAGCAGCTGGCTGGCGATGTTCCAGGGCAACCAGCCCGCGCTGCTCGACCCGCTGAACACCGCGGTCGGCGCCGAGGCACTGTTCGCCCTCCAGGCCGAGCGCGGCAAGACGCGGGCGGGCGACAACACGATGGCCCAGCTGATCGTCCCGCTCGCGCAGCGGCACGGCTCGATGGCC
This sequence comes from Kribbellaceae bacterium, assembly GCA_036506875.1. Taxonomy (GTDB): domain Bacteria; phylum Actinomycetota; class Actinomycetes; order Propionibacteriales; family Kribbellaceae; genus DASRHY01. Next base: position 3,152 of record DASXRB010001136.1, read on the forward strand.
AAGCCCTACACCGACATCGACGGCCTGTTCGGCCGGGCCGCGCCGGGTGACAGCCCGATCATCGTCCCGGCCACCGAACAGGCGTTCGTCGCGTTCCAGGAGCAGCGGCCGGACACCAGCCTGCAGATCGTCGTACCGGACACCGGCACGCTGGTGCTCGACTACCCGCTGGTCGTCACGGCCAAGGACAACGCCGCGAAGATCGGTGACGCCGGCAAGCGGCTCGCCCAGGAGCTCCGCTCCGACGCGTCCGCCCGGGCGCTGGACCAGGCCGGGTTCCGCCCGGCGACCGGTGAGGAGCTGAGCGGCGGCCGCGGTATCGGCGACCTCACGCTGCTGACGAAGCCGGAACCGGGTGACGCGGAGCGGACGCTGCAGCAGTGGGCGACGCTCGCGCTGTCCGCGCACTCGCTGGCCGTCATCGACGCGTCGTCGTCGATGGCCACCAAGGTCTCCGGCAACAAGACCTGGATGGACCTGACCGCCGAGGCTGCCGCGACCGGACTGTCGCTGTTCCCCGACAGCTCCCAGCTGGGCCTGTGGGGGATCTCGACCAAGCTCGGCGGCGGGAACCGCGACTGGGCCCCGCTGGTCCCGATCCGCACCCTCAGCGCCCGGGTCGGCAGCGGCACCCAGCGCGACGCGATGAAGCAGGGCCTGCAGAAGCTGCGCGGCAACATCGGCGGCTCGACCGGGCTGTACGAGGCGGCGCTGGCGGCGTACCGGACGGTGCAGGACAGCTACGACCCGCGGTCGATCAACGCGGTGATGATCTTCACCGACGGGTACAGCACCAACGCCGGGAACCTCACCCTGAACGACACCCTGACCGCGCTGCAGCGGCTGCGCGACCCGGCCCGGCCGGTGCGGTTGATCGCGATCGGGATGGGCCCGGACGTGGACATGGCCTCGCTGGACAAGCTCGCCCGGGCGACCGGCGGCCAGAGCTACCTGGCACGCAGCCCGGACGCGATCAAGAGCGTCTTCATCGACGCCCTCAAGCACCGCTGATCCGGTCCCGCCGACCGCTTAGGATGGGGCGGCGGGCCAGAGTGGTGGAACGGCAGACACGCCGGCTTTAGGTGCCGGTGCCTTCGGGTGTGAGGGTTCGAGTCCCTCCTCTGGCACTCGAACCATCCAGCCAAGCCAGGTACGCCGTGCCTCTCGGGCTGAGGCGGTAGCCGACCTCGAGGCTGTAGGTCAGGCCCAGGTTCTTCAGCTTGCGGACGTCGATCTTGAACGGCTTCGTCTCCCGGCCCACCTGCTCGGCCAGGTCCGGAGCCCGCCGGGCCGGCTGGGCGGCGATCATCCGCAGCGTCGTCTCGGTCCACGCGCCGTGCGAGCTGGCCTTGTCGTACCGCTCCAGCCGCAGCGCGATCTCGGCCAGGTCGGCCGGCCCCAGGTCGTCGTCGGCCGCGAGCAGCTCGCGCGGGTCGGCGTCGCTCACGAGGTGGAACCGGACCCGGTACAGCGGGAGCGAATGGCCGCCGCGGTCGTCGTCACGGACCGCCGCCGCATTCGCCCGGCCGGCGGCCCGGGCGTCCCGGTCGGTCACCTTGGACGGCGCGATCCGGTCGACGGCGTCGACGAGCAGCCGGCCGCCGTTCGTCCGGTAGAC
>DASXRB010001137.1:0-6659 GCA_036506875.1 Kribbellaceae bacterium
GGCACCAGCAGGGGCTCCGCGGAGAACGCCCAGACCGAGAGTGCGCCGCCGGCGATCAGCGTCGTACCGGCGACCGCCTGCGCCTCCTCGAAGCTGCCGGCGACGTAACGGCCGCGGTAGATGCCCAGCAGCCAGCCCGAGCCGCACTGAGCGAGCACACCGCCAACGGCGAACGTCGAGGCGTACCGCAGCTGGATCCGGTCCAGCGTGAAGTCGTACCTCGCCCAGACGGAAACGACGACGGCCGCATACCACAACGTGCCGTCGACCGGAAACCAGCGCAGGAACGGCGCCGCGCACGCGCGCCTCACTCTGTCCACCCGTTTCGCTCCCCGTATCCGTTCCGACACTCTCGGTCAGCCACGGACCGGACCCAGCGTAGCGTGGGTGTGATATATAGCAAACACAATGTGTTGCCGTGTTGTCGCACAGTGTTGCCGTGACGGGGATGGGAGGCGGCCTCCGAGGCCTGTCGCCCGGGTGAGGAGCTGACGACCGACCGTGGACCTCCAGGACTACATCCGGGTGCTGCGCAAGCGGTGGCGCATCGTCGGATCGGTGACCTTGCTGTGCGTGGCCGCTGCCGGTCTGGTGACGGTGGCCAGCGCGCCCGTCTACCAGGCGCGGGCCCAGCTGTTCGTCTCGACGGCCGGTGGCGGGGACGCCAGCTCGCTGTTGCAGGGGAGCAGCTTCACCCAGCAGCGCGTCAAGTCGTACGCCGCCATCGTGACCAGCCCGCAGGTCCTCGACCCGGTGATCAGCCAGCTGGACCTCGGCACCACCTCGGCCGAGCTCGCCGGCCGGATCACCGCGGAGGTTCCGCTCGACACCGTGCTGATCAACGTCACGGTTCGCGACGGATCCGCGCAGCGCTCCGCGGCGATCGCCGGTGCGGTCGCGGCGAGGTTCAGCAAGACGGTCGCCAATCTCGAGCGGCCGGGTGCGAGCGGTCCGGCTCCGGTGAAGGTCAGCGTGGTCCGCAAGCCTTCGGTGCCGTCCGCACCGGTCTCACCGAGTCCGGTGCGCAACACGGCCCTCGGGCTGGTCCTCGGCCTGCTCGCGGGCTTCGGACTGGGCCTGGTTCGCGACCTCCTCGACAAGAGCGTGAAGGGCGAGCGTGACCTCCGCGCGTTCACCGGCATCCCGGTCATCGGCGGCATCAGCTACGACGCCGACGCGCCGGCGCAACCACTGATCGTGCACGCCGACCCGCACAGTCCGAGGGCGGAGGCGTTCCGGCAGCTCCGCACCAACCTGCGGTTCATCGACGTGGCGAACCATCCCCGGTCGATCGTGTTCACCTCGTCGGTGCCCGGGGAGGGCAAGAGCAGCATCACGGCCAACCTGGCCATCACGCTGGCGGCCGCCGGTTCCCGGACGGTGCTCGTCGAGGCAGACCTGCGACAGCCTCGGATCGCCGAGTACATGGGGCTGGAGGGCGCCGTCGGCCTCACCTCCGTCCTGGTCGGGCTGGCGCCTCTCGAGGACGCGCTGCAGCCGTGGGGGATGGGGCGCGGCCTGGACGTGCTCGCCTGCGGGCTGATCCCGCCCAACCCGTCCGAGCTGCTCGGGTCGGGGGCGATGGTCGCCCTGCTGCGGCAGCTGGAGTCCCGGTACGAGCACGTCATCATCGACTCGCCGCCCTTGCTGCCGGTGACCGATGCCGCGGTTCTCAGCAAGCTCACCGGCGGGGCGGTGATGGTGGTCGGCGCCGGCCGGGCCAACCGCGACCAGGTCGAGAAGGCACTGGAGTCCCTCGGGACCCTCGGAGCGCGGATTCTCGGCGTCGTCATGAACCGGCTCCCGGCGAAGGGCCCGGACGCCTACGCCTACTCCGGCACCTACAGCTACGACGCGGACCGGGGCCAGGTGGCCGAGCACACCGGCGGCCGGCGCGCACGTCCCCGGGGGGAGAGCGTGCGGGTGTGACCGACCAGGAGCTCGGCGAGCTGTTCGCCGGCGATCGTCCGCCGCGCCGGCGCCGGACCGTCGTCGTACTCGTCGCCGCGCTGTTGCTCCTGTTCAGCGGCCTCGCCGTGGTCACGGGCTACCTGTGGAGCATCAACAACACGCTCGCGGACAACGTCAAGCACGACGAGACGTTCCTGCCACCCGACACGGTGGAACGACCGCCACGTGCGGCCAACGCGGCCCTGAACGTGCTGCTCATCGGCTCCGACGCGCGCATCGGCACGGACTTCGACCCCACCGTCACCGGTGCGCGCAGCGACACGATCATGATCGCCCACATCACGGCCGACCGGGACAAGGTCTACCTCGTGTCCTTCCCCCGTGACAGCTATGTGGCGATCCCCGGCCACGGGATGAACAAGATCAACGCGGCGTACGCCTTCGGTGGTCCCGCGCTGCTGGTGCAGACGCTCGAGCGGCTGACCGGCGTCCGGATCGACCATGTCGCCGAGATCGGTTTCGAGGGGTTCCGAGACCTGACCACGGCTCTGGGCGGCGTCGACGTGAACGTCGCGGAGGCCTCCTCGGCTCCCGGTACGCCGTACCGGTGGAGCCGGGGCAGCAACCACCTGCAGGGCGAGGAGGCGTTGCAGTTCGTCCGCCAGCGGCACGGCCTGCCGGGTGGCGACCTCGATCGGGTCCAGCGGCAGCAGGCCTTCGTCAAGGCGATCATGCTGAAGACGCTCAGCCGGGGGACGTTGACCGATCCGGCGAGGTTCTCCAGGGTCGTCGACGCGGGCACCAGGTACCTCACGGTCGACAGCGCCCTCACCACCAGGCTCATGCGCTCGATCGCGTGGTCGCTGCGGGGTCTGCGCGGGGACGACGTCGTGTTCGTGACCGCCCCCGTCGCCGGTTTCGGACGTACGGCGGCCGGCGCGTCGATCGTCCGGCTGGACGCCGCGAACCTGGCGCAGCTGAGCGGTGCCCTGCGGCAGGACCGGATGGCCGGCTACCGGCCGAACTGACCGGTGTCAGCCGGCTGTCAGCCGAGGATGGCGGCAGCCAGAGCCTCGACGGGCGGCGCCAGCTGGTCACTGGCCTGCCGGTACGCGGTGGGGCTACGACCGTACGGATCGGTGACGTCGTCCGCTCCGGCGGGCACCGGTGGCCGGAGCCCCCGCCGTGCGGCCGCGGCTGCCGCCAGGCCCATGGCCCGCGATCGTGCGTCGCCGGGCAGGGAGCTCACGTCGCGCAGCAACCGGGCCAGCTCGAGCAACGTGAACGTGTAGCGGTTGGCCCGGGGCAACAGGGTGGCGACCTCGGCCCGGTGGGCGCGGGTGGCGGTCACGACCAGATCGGCGCGCTCCACGAGGGCGGTGGTCAGCCGGCGAGCCACGAACCCCGCCGGATCGCCACCGAGCCGGATGAGCTCACGGGCGGCCTCCGGGGTCATCGGCTGACCGACCAGCGCAGCCGTACCCGCGCTGGTGACCGCGATCCGTCCGCTGCGTACGCCGGCGCCGAGGCCGGCGTCCAGCCGCGCGACCAGCAGTCGTTCCATCATCGGCGAACGGCACACGTTGCCGGTGCAGACGAACAGGATCGCGGCCGGCGCCGCGCTGTCGTGCACGACCTGGCCCGGGCTCACCGGCCCGATCCTAGATGATCAATTCCAAGGGGTGTGGTGCGGTGTGGTGTCGTACCTGCCCAGCAGCCGGCCGGTGGTCCGGCCTGTCTGGTCCGGGGAGTTCTACCAGTCATCTAGGCGCTCACCCTCGGCCGGGTGGCGGGGTGATCAACGGCGGAGAACAGCGGGTGCAGGCCGAACCAGTCGGCAACGGAGCGGGTGAGCGCCCGCCGACCCTCCAGCTCGACCGCGTGACTCTTCACGGCCGACGCCAGCGGGAGGTCCCCCATCCAGACCGCGGTCAACGTCTTCGCGTCGCTGCTGACCGTCACGTCGACGCCAAAACCCGGATCGGTCAGGCACAGGTCCGCCCCCGGGAGAACCAGCCAGAAGTAGCGCAGCTTCACGGGAGCGCCAGCGAAGCGGAAGTGGATCACGGTGCGACCGGCCGGCAATGCGTCCGCCCTGACGGTCGTGCGCACCCACCACATGAGCAGGCCCGTGTCGGGTGACTCCTCGAAGATGGGGCGGCGCAGCCAGCGTTCGCTCCAGATGCCGATCTGGGCGAGGACCGGCCCGAGCTCCTGCCCCGCGGGAGTCAGGTGGTACTCGCTCCCTCGTGCGTTCGGCAGCGGTCGCCGCTCGATGATGCCCGCGCGTTCGAGCTCGCGGAGGCGTTTGCTCAACAGCGACGAGGACATCAGCGGTACGCCGCGCTGGATGTCGTTGAAGCGACGGCTCCCGGTCAGCGCCAGTTCACGCAGGACCAGTGGGGTCCAGCGCTCGGTGATCACTTCGGAGGCCTGGGCGATGGGACAGAACTGGCCATAACCGGGCATGTGCCCAATCTCCTCGCGTCCCGGACCACCGGCAACTGCAGATTCTGCAGTTGATCCACGACCCCGTCAGCGATGCCATCGAATCAGGCAACGGCACCCGGTCGGGCCAGGCGAAAGGAAACGCTCATGTACGTCTTCACGATTCACACGATCTCGGACCCGCAGGCGTTCTGGAGCGGACAGCTCAACCTGCCGGAGGGCACCGAGCTGCCCATGGTGGTGCCCAGCGCGGACGGCGCCCGCGGCGTCTGCCTCTTCAAGTCCGACTCGGTCGAGACGGTGCGGAAGGTCGTCGACGGCGCGACCAGCGCGGTCAGCCGCAACGAGTTCTACGCGATCAACGAGGGCGGCGCGCTCGGGCTGCCCGCCTAGATGACCGATTCCAAGGAATGGATCGTCTGGTGAGTGCGCGTCACCGGGGACGGTACCTGGTGACGCTCGCCCGCTGACACCAGCCGCGCCGTACGGTGGTGGGCTGTGAGCGGGACTGACGATCTGGTGCGGCCGCTGTGGCGCGCGCTCGTCGTGTTCCGGGTGCTGACCTGGGCGTTCGCGTGCGCCGGCGTCTACACCCGCTGGCACGATCTGGTGCGGCCCTACGGCGCGGTCGTGCTGATGGCCGTGATGGGCGTGTGGACCGCCGTCGTGTCGGTCGGCTACAGCCGCAGCTGGGGCCGGCGGAACACCCGGCTCGCGGTCGCCGACCTCGCGGTCACGATCGCCTGCATGGCCGGCACGCTGCTCGCGCAGCCGCTCAGCCACCTGCACAACGGCGCGTCCGTCCTCACCTCGATCTGGGCGGCCGGCCCGGTGCTCGCGCTGGCGATCGCGCGCGGCCGCGACGGCGGGCTCTACGGTGCGGTCGCGATCAGCACGGCGGTCCTGCTGCTGCGCGGCACGCACGGCCTGGCCAAGCAGCTCTACAACATCCAGCTGCTGCTCGTCGCCGGTCTCGTCGTCGGCTACGCCGCGACCGCCACCCGCCGGGCCAGCGCGAGGCTGACCGACGCGATCGCCGCCGAGAGCGCCGGCGCCGAACGGTTGCGGCTGAGCCGGTCCATCCACGACGGCGTGCTGCAGGTGCTCGCCCAGGTGCAGCGCCGCGGCCGCACGATCGGCGGTGACGGCGCGGAGCTGGCCGACCTGGCCGCCGAGCAGGAGGTCGCGCTGCGCGCCCTGATCACCAGTTCGCCGCGCACCGGCGCCACCGGCGAGTCCGACCTGTGCGCGGCGCTGGCCGTGCTGGCCACTCCGCGCGTCGAGATCGTCGCCCCCGCGCATCCCGTGATGTTGCCCGCCGCAACGGTCGCCGAGCTGACCGCGGCCGTCACCGAGGCACTCGCCAACGTCGTCAGGCACGCCGGGCCGGACGCGCGCGCCTGGGTCGTGGTCGAGGACCTGCACACCGAGGTGCTGGTCTCGATCCGCGACGACGGCGCCGGCACCACGCCGGAGCGGCTCGAGCTGGCCGCGGCCGAAGGCCGGCTCGGCGTCAGCCAGTCGATCCGTGGCAGGATCGCCGACCTCGGCGGAGACGTCGTACTGACGACCGCACCCGGGGAGGGGACCGAGTGGGAGCTGAAGGTACCGAGACCGTGACCACCGTGATGATCGTCGACGACCACCCGATGTGGCGCGAGGGCGTGGCGCGCGACCTGGCCGAACGCGGGTACGACGTGATCGCCACCGCGGCCGACGCCAGGAGTGCGGTCAACATCGCCAAGGCCACCCGGCCGCACGTCGTACTGATGGATCTGCAGCTCGCGGCCGGGTCCGGGGTGGACGCGACGCGCGACATCACCGCGGCGCTGCCGGACACGCGGGTGCTGGTGCTGTCGGCCAGCGGCGAGCAGGCCGACGTGCTCGACGCGGTGATGAACGGGGCGTCGGGCTACCTGGTCAAGTCGGCGTCGCTGGACGAGCTCGACGACGCGGTACGACGGACCGCCGCCGGGCACGCCGTGTTCAGCGCCGGGCTCGCCGGCCTGGTGCTGGGGGAGTACCGGCGGATCGAGTCCGAGCCGGACGTGCCGCGGCTGACCTCACGGGAGACCGAGGTGCTGCGGCTGGTCGCCCGCGGGCTGACGGCGAAGCAGATCGCCGCCCGGCTGGTGCTGTCGCACCGCACGGTCGAGAACCACGTCCAGAACACCCTGCGCAAGCTTCAGCTGCACAACCGCGCCGAGCTCGTCCGGTACGCGATCGAGCACGGCATCGACGAGCCCACCACCCCCTCTTAGGCGTTCATTCGTCGCTTCTCGTGGTCCCTGTGGACAACG
>DASXRB010001138.1:0-2621 GCA_036506875.1 Kribbellaceae bacterium
AGCCGCACGACGCCAGCATGGACGGCGTATTCGGCCTGCTCACCAACGTCGCCTGGACCTCGGCCGGGCCGTGCCCGCCGGAACGGGTCGACGAACTCCGCGTCATCGAACGGGGCGCCGGCCGACCTGCTGGCCGCCGAGGGCAAGGACGAGGTGCGGCAGGTCCGTCGGACCGTCGTGAAGACGGCGATCACGCTCGGTGAGGCGCCGGCTAGCGTCGAGGACGCCTACCTGCGGCTGCACCTGATCTCGCACCGGCTGGTCAGGCCGCACGGGCTGAACCTGGACGGCATCTTCGGTGCGCTGCCGAACAACGCCTGGACGTCGCTCGGCCCGGTACCGGCCGACGAGGTCGGGCAGACCCGGCTGCGGGCCCGCGCGGCGGGCCTGCACCTGACCGTGACGAGCGTTGACAAGTTCCCGCGGATGACCGACTACGTGGTGCCGTCCGGGGTGCGGATCGGGGACGCGGACCGGGTCCGGCTCGGTGCGCATCTGGCCGAGGGCACCACGGTGATGCACGAGGGCTTCGTGAACTTCAACGCCGGCACCCTCGGCACGTCGATGGTCGAGGGCCGGATCGTGGCCGGGGTCGTGGTCGGCGACGGCAGCGACATCGGCGCGGGCGCCTCGATCATGGGCACGCTGTCCGGCGGCGGCAAGGAGGTCGTCAGCATCGGCCGGCGCTGCCTGCTCGGCGCGAACGGCGGGATCGGCATCTCGCTCGGCGACGACTGCGTCGTCGAGGCGGGTCTCTACGTCACCGCCGGCACCAAGGTCACCCTGCCGGACGGCACGGTCGTCAAGGCCCGCGAGCTGTCGGGGCAGAACGGCCTGCTGTTCATCCGCAACTCGGTCACCGGCGCCGTCGAGGCCCGGCCGCGCACCGGCGAGGGCATCGCGCTGAACGAGGCGCTGCACGCGAACGCATGACGCGACGCCGGATCGTCGCCGTGGTCGCCGGCCTGCTCGCCCTCGCGACGGCCGCCGGCCTCGGCGTCGTCTGGCTGTCCGGCAAGAACCTCAGCGACCTCAACCCGCTGCCCGCACCCGAGGAGTGCGTCGCGCTCGCCGGCGGCAACACCGTCGCGCTCGACCTGGACCAGGCCCGGAACGCGGCGGTCATCGCGGGCGTCGCGGTACGGCGCGGGCTGCCGGCCAGGGCGGTCACGATCGCGCTCGCCACGGCGTACCAGGAGTCGAAGCTGCGCAACCTCGGCTACGGCGACCGGGACTCGCTGGGCCTGTTCCAGCAGCGCCCGTCGATGGGCTGGGGCACACCGGAGCAGATCCGGAACCCGCACTACGCGTCCGGCCGGTTCTACGACGCGCTGGTGAAGATCAAGGGCTACGAGAAGCTCCAGATCACGGTGGCCGCCGACCGGGTGCAGCGCAGCGCGTTCCCGAAGGCGTACGCCGACCACGAGGCCGACGCCCGGGTGCTCGCGTCCGCCCTGACCGGGTACTCGCCGGCCGGGTTCAGTTGCGTGGCGCGGCCGCAGACCGGCCTGAACCGCCAGCCGGCCGGCCGCAACGGCCTCACCAAGCGCGCCGACACCGTGCGCAGGGACCTGCTCGGGACGTTCGGCAGGCTGCCGACCGGTGGCTACCAGCCCGGCGGCGTGAAGACCGGGCACATGAGCGGTTCGGCGCACTACGACGGCCGCGCGGTGGATGTCTTCGTCCGGCCGGTCAACGCGCAGAACAAGCGCCGCGGCTGGGCCTACGCGCAGTACCTCGTCGCCAGCGCGAAGACGTACGGCATCCAGACCGTCATCTTCGACGACCACATCTGGCGGGCCGGCAGCGAGGACGGCTGGCAGCCCTACACAGCACCGCAGCGTGCCGGGAACCCGGACACGCTGCGGCATCTCGACCATGTCCACGTAGACGTGGTCGCGGGCGACTGACGGCTACTCGGCGGTCTCCTGCGGCGGGAGCGCGGCGACGATCGGGTGGTCCTTGTCGATCTTGCCGAGCTTCGACGCGCCACCGGGCGAGCCGAGGTCGGTGAAGAAGTCGACGTTCGCGGTGTAGAAGTCCTTCCACTGCTCCGGGGTGTCGTCCTCGTAGTAGATGGCCTCCACCGGGCACACCGGCTCGCACGCTCCGCAGTCGACGCACTCGTCGGGGTGGATGTAGAGCATCCGGTTGCCCTCGTAGATGCAGTCGACGGGGCATTCCTCGACACACGCGAGGTCCTTGACGTCCACACAAGGCTGCGCGATGACGTAGGTCACTGACTCCTCCTATGGCGAGCATCCGCCGGTGTCTCGGCCGGAGCGGTGCAGGCGAAAGCTGTTGCTGTCGTACTTAGTATCACGCTGGTACGACGTCTACTCTGCCAGGAGCCCGCATCGTGACAGCGCAGGTCCCCCGCCTGAACCGAGGTGATGTCGGCCACCGTGTCGTCGTGCGGCACCGGCTGCCGGAGCCGCGGGACGGCGCCACGCTGACCGACGTGGTCGGCGTGCTGGAGTCGTACGACGACGAGACCCTGGTGGTACGACGGGCCGACGCGAGCATCGAGGTCGTCCGGCACCACGACGTGGCCGCCGCGAAGACCGTCCCGCCGGTGCCGCTGCGCCGGGTCGACACCGACGCGATCCTGCTCGCCACCG
>DASXRB010001139.1:0-5455 GCA_036506875.1 Kribbellaceae bacterium
GCGGGCCTGCCCAGCCCGCCGCGGATCTGCCCGAACAGTCCGTCGCGGTGACCCCGTCGGCCCCGGCGCCGACGACGCCCTCGTCCACCCCGTCCACCGTGACGAACGGCCAGCCGGTTCCCGGCACGCTCGTCGTCCGGCAGCACGGCACCCAGCCGGCCAAGACCCTGTGGTACCTGCGCGTCGAGAACCCCGCGGCCAAGCCGCTGCTCCAGCGGTCGTACCCCGGCACCGCGATCGCCCAGACCGCCCATTTCGCGCCGGGTGACTACCGGGTGATCGTCTACAGCAGGCCGTGCTCCGGCACCTGCCCGGTCCACGGCGAGGACGGCCTCGGCCCGCTCGCCGAGGTCTGCGGCATCAAGGTGCACCTCGCCGCGGACACCCGCACGCCCGTCACCGTCGCGATGAAGCCGGACGGCAGCTGCGGCTTCCAGCGTGCCTGACACACGCGGCCCCGTCCTCGCCGTCGGGCTCATGCTTGGTAGCCGAGGGTGGTCATCATGCCGGCCTCGGCGTGGTACGTGTTGTGGCAGTGCACCATCCACTGGCCGGGGTTGCGAGCGTCGAAGGCGCACGTGAGGCGGGAGTGCGGAAGGACGATCGCGGTGTCCTTGCGCGGCCCGGAGTCGCCGATCTGGAACGTGTGGCCGTGGATGTGCATCGGGTGCCACATCATCGTGGCGTTCTCGAACGTCACGTGAACCCGCTGGCCCTCGCGGACCCCGAGCGGTGGGGCGGAGCCGTCGTACCGCCGGCCGTTGATGCCCCAGTCGTAGCCCATCATGCCGCCGGTCAGCGTGACCCGGTGAACGACGTCCGCTGACCGGCCGGTCAGCCTGGCGGCGTCCGTGGCGTGCAGATCGTCGTACCCCGCGACCGCCCTGTCGAGCTCGGCGGGCCGCGTGCCGTGGCCGGGCGCGCTGCCCGAGGAGGTCCGGACCAGCGCGAACGCGCTCGCATCCTTGCCTTCGGCAACCGCTACGAGCGGGAAGACGCCGTCCGCGAGTGTCACCTCCGCGTCGTACCGCTCGCCCATGCCGATCAGCAGCGCGTCGGTTTCGAGGGGGTCGACACCGAAGCCGTCGGTGTGCGTGACGGTGAGCCGGTGGCCGCCGAGCGCGACCCGGAACGCGGTGTCGGAGCCGGCGTTGACGAACCGGAGCCGCATGCGCTGCCGTGGCCGGCCTGTGAACAGGGCCGGCGCGGATGGGACGCGCCCGTTGACCAGGTAGTACGGGTAGCTCACGTCGCCCGCGTCACCACCGAGCAGCCGGCTGCCACCGACGCCGGTGTGCATATGGCCCATACCGGATCCCTGACGAAGGCCGGCGAGGGTCCGGTCGGGGTCGGTGCCGGTGCCGTCGAGCCAGTCGTCCAGCAGCACGACCCACTCGGCGTCGTACCTGCCGGGTTCTGCCGGGTCCTCCACGATCAGCGGTGCGTACAGGCCACGGTCCAGCTGCGTGCCGGTGTGCGGGTGCAGCCAGTAGGTGCCCGGGTCGGGCGCGACGAAGCGGTAGCGGAATCTGCCCCCGGGTCCGACCGGGGGCTGCGTCACCCCGGCGGCACCGTCCATGTCGTTGCGCAAGGCAACGCCGTGCCAGTGGATCGAGGTCTCGACCGGCAACCGGTTCACCAGCTCGGCGTCGACGATGTCGCCCGCTCCGACCCGGATCTCCCGGCCCGGCAACCTCCCGTCGTACGTCCAGGTCGTGACGACCGGACCACCGAGATCGACGTCCGCGGGGACCGCTGTGAGGACTGTCGACCGGACACGGCCGGTGGTGTGCCGGCCCGCCTCCACCTCGCTGATCCGTGGGTCGGCCGGAAGTACCAGCGGCCCGGTCGCCTGGCGTGACGACTGCGAGCAGGCGCCGATGGCGCCGAGACTGGCCACGCCCAGGGCGGAGCGCAGGACGGTACGCCGTCCGACGGCGCTCGCCGGGAGGTCCCTCATGGCCGCACCCTGATCTGCTGCGGCCGAGCCGGAGAAGAGGCGAAGGTCCCGGTGGCACCGCCTGTGGGCCTCGGCGCCGGGCGACCGGCAGGCGTGGGACGAACGTCCCGTACATCGAGGTCCTTGTGCTCGTGCCGCGCGACGCCGCCGGCGCTGAACTTGAAGGCAGGCGAGGAGGACCCTCGGAGACACGAAATCCGGAAGCGGCCAACGCAACCGGAGGACGATTCTTCGGACCGTGAGAGCGGAAGCGGATCCTTCTCGTCTTTCACGTTCACCGCCCGTTCGCAGCAGGAGCCGAGATGGACGTCGCGCTGTGGACCGTCTTCGTGCTGGTGCTCCTGGCCGGACTGTGGATCCTGGGTACCTGGCCGTCGCCGCTCCCGGCCGACGGTGCGTGGTGGCGCTGGTCGCCCCGGGCCGGCGCCGCGGACGAAGGCAGCGCCGCGGCGAAGGCTCGTACGACGGAAGCCCGGGCCGGGCAGCCACCGAGGTCACGGCCGGCGCCTTTCAGCCACCCGCACCACTGCAGGCCCCGGACCCGGTTCGGCCGGCGCTGACCGAGGACGAAGGTGATCCTGTTCGGCATCGATCTGGAGAGCGTCGACGACGTGGTCGGCCAACTGCTCGCAGAGCGCGGCTGAGACGGTTCAGCGCCCCCGGCGAGGGCGGATGTGCACATGGATCCCTCGCGCCGCCGCCTCGCGGACCAGCGCCGCGACACCGGCGGCGTCGGCGATCGTCCGGGTCGGAGTGCCCTGGCCGGGAGGTCGTTGGGTCACCTCGAAGTGCAAGGCGTCCGAGCCCGGGTCCGCGTGGACGCTGTCGTCCCTGGCGGGCCGATCGGGACTGTCGCCGACGAATCCAGTCATGCCGTTCCCCTCCGGTAGCGCAACGACTTGCGAACTTCTTCAATTCATGATGCCATGCACGCGTCAATTCGGTCCCCGAGGAGGTGATCGCCGGTGAAGATCGAGATGGTGCAGCGGTGGGTCGCCGCGGTCATCCTCATCCACGTGGGTGCCGCTCCGACGCTCGCGCTCGCCGTCTACAGCCCGCACCTCGCCACGAGCGACCGCGGCTCCGGGATCGGGCTGTGGGTGATGTGCGGTGTGATCGGACTGCTGACGGTCGGTGGCGTCCTCCTGATACACCAGCGATCGCTGCTGTCGCCATGGCTCGTCCTCGGCGCGCTGCCGATGGGCGTGTCCGCCTTCTACGTGTTCTGACGGGTGACCTGACCGGTTGCGGCAGCCGTTGCCTGGAGCAACGTCGTGCGCTCGGTGGTCAGCCGGGCCAGCGCGGGGCTCAGGTCTGGCGTCAGGGTGTCCGGATCGCGGGTCCGGAGCACCGCTTCCGGCAGCGTGGCGAGGTCGGCGAGCAGCCGGTGGCGCGCGTCGGCGACGGCGACGTCGGGCGGTCTCGCCGGGCGGATACGACGGCCGGATCTCATCACCGGCTCGAGCCGCGGCGTGGCGCCGGCCGGGCAGGGCTCGTCGCGCAGCGGACGCCGCGCTCGGTGTCGTAGGTGTCGGCGAGCAGCGTGACCGGGCCGGTCGTGTGCCGGGCGAACGCCTCGAACGCGGCCCGCTCGCTACCGAACGCCTCGACGAAGGAGTGCGCCATCGTGCCGATCGCCGGAAGGCCGTACCGAATCGACGCCGCGACGTTGCTGGTGCCGGCGAAGCCGGCGATCGCGGCGGCCCGGGCGGCCTGCATCCCGGCCTCGGTGCCGTGGCTGCGGCGCAGCGAGAAGTCGACGACCGGTGTGCCGCGGGCGGCGAGAACGCAGCGTGCGGGCGCGGCTCAGCGCCGCGAGGTCGGCGTCGTCGACCCGGAACCGCTCCAGGTAGCCGAGGACCTGCTCGAGGCCGGCCGCAACCAGGAACCCGCGGTCGGGTGGGAGTGCGCGGACGTACAGGCTGAACGTGGCCGGGGCGGTCATCCGCTCCGCCTGGTAGGCGAGCGCCACCGTCGCCTCGTACAGGTCAGTCAGCAGCACTCGGACACGGCGCTACCGCATGCCCTCCCCGCGCAGCCGCGCCCGTGCCTCGTCGAACGCCTCGGCGTCGATCTCTCCGGCGGCGTACCGGCGCTCGAGAATCTCCAGCGGGGTCTCACGCGAAGGGGGCACCTGCTGCGGCGTCGCGGGGCGGCTGGTGATCCGCATCACCGCCCACACCCCGAACCCGATCAGGGCGATCCAGAACACTGAGCTCAACACCATCGCCCAGACCATTCCGGCGGTGCCGTCGTGGTAGTACATCATCTCTGAGCGCCTCCTCGGCGTCGCTGCCTTCCCACCACTGTCGCCAGTCCGCGGCTGTTCGAACCATGGCCGTTGGACCGGACCACGCCGGGACCAACGGCACTCGGTCGTCATCCGGTCGTGATCAGGGCTGCGTGGTGCGCCGCGGGTCGTGCACGACGGCGACCGGGCAGCTCGCATGCTGCAGGACGCCGCGGGCGACGGACCCGAGCAGCATGCCGGTCAGCCGGCCGTACGGAGTCTCGTCCGGCCTCTTGGTGTACGTGTCGTCGACGACGTGCACGACATGTATCGGCGGCCCGCTGCGAAGTGACTCGTCCAGTGCCCACTCCACGGCACCGGCCCGCTGCCAGGAGCCGTCGACCCCGACGACCACGGCCTTCGGCGTGCTCATGGGAACGGGTCCTCTCGTCGTCCGGATCGCCCGGTTCGAGGCTCCACGCGGCCGGTGCGGTCCGGGAAGGGTCCGTGGTCACCGCCACGGGATGCCGAACGACCCCCGCGCGGAAGGCCCTTGCCATCTGCCGGGCGCGGTCCAGCCGCTGGACCCTGGAGGTGTGGCGACGGGTCGTCGTTACCGCGAAAACCTAGGAGCGGGGCTGGCGATGAGCACGATCGGAGAGCGGCTGGCCGGGATGCCGGCCACGCACGCGGACGAGCCGGCGGCCGGCCCGGCGATCAGGACGTGGGCGCTGTCGAAGTCGTACGGCCGCCGCCCGGCGCTGACCGAGCTGGACCTGGAGGTGCCGGCCGGCGGCGTGTTCGGGTACCTCGGGCCGAACGGTGCCGGCAAGACGACGACCATCCGGCTGCTCGCCGGGCTGCTGCGGCCGACCAGCGGGCGGGCCGAGGTGCTCGGGCTGGACACCGTCCGGGACCGCGAGCGCGTGCAGCGGCGGATCGGCTACCTGCCGGGTGACTTCGTGGCCTACCACGACCTGACCGGAGAGCAGTACCTGCGCTACCTGGCCGGGCTGCGCGGCGGTGTGGACTGGGCGAGCGTGGAACGGCTGGCGAAGCGGTTCGACCTCGACCTCGGCCTGCGGATCCACACCCTGTCGCACGGCAACCGGCAGAAGGTCGGCCTGGTGCAGGCGTTCATGCACGGGCCGGACCTGCTCATCCTGGACGAGCCAACGAACGGCCTGGACCCGATCATGCAGCGCGAGTTCGTCACCCTGCTGCGGGAGACCCGGGACGCGGGCCGGACGGTGTTCCTGTCCTCG
>DASXRB010001140.1:0-2734 GCA_036506875.1 Kribbellaceae bacterium
CAGGATGAACAGCGCGACGGCGGCAACGGTGTAGTAGCCGAGCCCGAGCGCGTAGGCGACGACGAGGACGCCGGTGCTGCCGGTCAGCGGCGCGAGGAACAGCAACCCGGTTTCGACCTCGATCGTCCGCGGTAGCCGTTCCAGCCGGTGCCGAGCCAGCCAGCCGTCCAGTCCCCGTGGTGCGGCGGTCGGCGGAACGCCGGCACGGCCCGGCACCGGGTGCACCAGGTCGTACAGGATCAGCCAGAACAGGACCAGACTCCCGAACACGACCGCGGCGGGCAGCGCGAACGGGACGTCACGGTCGTGCACCAGGTACCAGCCCAGCCCCGCGATCGCGCCGCTGACCAGCACGACGTCCGCGGTGAGATCGGCGAACGCGCCGCGGGCCGACGCGACCCCACGGATGCGGGCGAGCTTGCCGTCCAGACAGTCGACGAAGAACCGCAACTCGAACAGCACGGCACCGAGGACGACATGGCCGGTGCAGAACAGCGCCACGGACCCGGCGCCGAGCACCGCGGCAAGCCCGGTCATCCGCATCGGCGTAACCGCCGGCGCGGAGACCAGCACCGGGAGCACCCGGACGGCCAGCGGGTCGATCACGAGGACGGTCCACCAGGCGTCGCGCGTCTTCAGGGCGCGATGGCGCTGTTCGTCGTCGAGCCGGCCTATGCCGGTCATGCCCCGAACGCCCGGGTCAGCAGGTCGACCACGGCCGCCCCGCTCAGGTCGATCTCGTCCAGGATCGTGTACCGGTTCGGCCGCGTCGCCGGCGCTCGCATCACCGCTTCGGCCATGAGGTCCATCGACAACCCGAGGTCGGCCGGGTGGGCCGGGAGGCCCCAGCGGTGGAACGCGCTGCGGAAGTCGGCAACCGGCGAGCCGCGAGCCACCGTGGCAACAAGCGTCCCGAGTGCGACCTGCTCGCCGTGCAGCCGCGCCGCGTTGCCCAGGAGCCGATCAAGACTGTGACTGACCAAGTGCTCCGCCCCAGAGCACGGTCGGCTGGTGCCGGCGGTCGCCATCGACAACCCGCTCAGCACCAGCCCCTTCGCGAGCACCTCGATGCGGCCAGGGCCGACCAGTCCGTCCAGCGACAGCACGGGCCGGGCGGCGCCGTCCGCGATGAGTGCGGAGTACGCGTCGTACGTGTCCTGCCCGCGCGCATCGGCAAGCCGCCAGTCTTCGATCGCCGACAGGTTGCTCAGCAGGTCGCCTGCGCCGGCGCGGAGCATCGCCGGCGGCGCCGCCTCGACGACGTCCAGATCGATGATCACCGCGGCCGGGGTCGCCGCCGGCACGCTGCTGCGCATGCCGGCCTCATCGGTCAGGCTGGCCACCGGTGAGCTGATCCCGTCGTGGGTGATCGATGTCGGCACCGACGCCACATCGACCTCGCAGGCGAGCGCCGCGGTCTTGGCGACGTCGATGGCACGGCCGCCACCGACCCCGACGAGCAGGTCGACCGCAAGGTCGGCGGCCTCACGCGCGACCTGGCCGACCTGCCGTCGGGAGGCGACAGTCACCAGCCGGACGTCGACCCGAGCCCCCGCGTCGGTCAGCCCGCCGGCAATCCGCTCCGCGCACGCTCGAGTGAAACCGCTGCCCGAGACGAGGAGCACGCGGTCGAGCGGGAACCCCGCTCGCTGCAGGATCGACGAGATCCTGGACATGTTCCCACGGCTGACGTCGAGCACCCGCGGAACCCGCAGCAGGCGGGTCCTCGTCGCCGCCTGACTGTTCATCTCCCGCTGCTCGGCCGATCCTGCGGGCGCAAGCGCCGGCCGGACCGCCCTGGTCGCTCCCCGCTGGCGCTGCGGCCGTCGCTCGGTCATGCGGTCGCCATCACGGTGTTCGCCTGGTGCCAGTCAGACGGGTCGTCGACCTCGACCCACTCGCTGGTCGGCGTGCGCCACGCCCGAAAGAGGCGGTGGCGGCTGTCGATGAGCCGCTGGAACGCCGCCTCATACCACTCGTCGGCATGCTCCGGCGCGTCCAGGAACGCGCGCAGCGCCGGAGCCAGCAGGCGCCAGTCGCCGGGCGCGAAGCCCGCCATGCCGATGTACTCGCCGATCGAGTCGACGAGTTCCTGCTTGCCGATCCCGGTGCAGTACGCCGGCCCGTCATCGGCGCCGGCTCCGCTGACCTTCATGGCCTCGTCGGTCAGCGGCCGCTCGAAGTCGACGGCAAGGGCTGCCTCCCCGGCGGGCTGACCCCGGGTGGCAGTGAGGAACGCGGCGTACCACCTCGGCGGCGCGCACAGGTCGCTGTTGAGCAGGACGACCCCGCCTGGCCAGTCGATCTCCAGCAGCCGCTCGACGGCGACGAGCAGGGAGTGCCAGTTGTTCAGGTCGTGCCAGCGTGGGTTGTGGACGGTCTCCACGGGTACGGGCGCGCGGCGGCGGGCGAGCCAGCTGGCGACCGCCTCGGCCTGGTAGCCGGTGACGACCAGCAGCCGGTCGCTCGGCAGTGCCGCTGCCCGGATCCCGGCCAGCTGGTAGTCCGCGATGGCTCGACCGGCCACCGGCACCAACCACTTGGGGGCGTCGAGACCGAGTGGGTGCAGCCTCCGCCCGCGACCGGCCGCGAGCACGACGACGGCGACGGGGCGCGACCTCGCGCTATGGAGACTCAAAGCACCTCCTTCGTCGCGCTCGGTGATGGCTTGCCGGCGACTCAGCGTACGTGGCTGCGCCGGCGTGACGTCGGCGCGCCGCGATTGTGCCAGTCG
>DASXRB010001141.1:0-1581 GCA_036506875.1 Kribbellaceae bacterium
TCCTAGGCCTCGGCACGATCGCCGGCCAGCTCGTCGCCAGCGTGGCGCTGGACCTCACCGTCCCCGCCGCCGACCACCCGGTCACCGCCACCGTCATGGCCGGCACCGTGCTCGCCCTGGCCGCGGTCGTCGTCGCGGCCCTCCCGGGCCTGCGTCGTACGAGTCACGGCGTGCGCGGCGCGACCAGGCCGGCCTCGTAGGCGAACACGACCAGCTGCGCCCGGTCGCGGGCGTCGAGCTTGGTCATCGCCCGGCTGACGTGGGTCTTCGCGGTCGCCGGGCTGATCACCATGTGCGCGGCGATCTCGTCGTTCGACAGCCCGCGCCCGACCAGTGCCACGACCTCACGCTCCCGGTTCGTGAGCTCGGGCAGCCCGCCGCGACCCGGATGCCGTGCAGCAGGTCGGCCGGTTCGGTGTCCTTCACCAGGAAGCCGCACGCCCCGGCCCGCAGCGCGTCGAACACGTACTCGTCCAGCCCTTAGTTCGTCAGCATCACCACGTGCACCCCGGCCAGCTGCGGGTCGGCCGCGATCCGCCGGGTCGCCTCGATGCCGTCCAGCACCGGCATCTGCACGTCGACGAGTGCGAAGTCCGGCCGCAGCCGCGCCGCCAGCTCGACCGCGGCCGCACGGTCCAGGGGTGCGGCGGCACTAGACTCGGCGGCGCCATGGGAATGCAGATCGCTCCGAGCATCCTGACCGCCGACTTCGCGCGCCTCGCCGACGAGGCCGCGGCGGTCTCGAACGCCGACTGGTTGCACGTCGACGTGATGGACAACCACTTCGTACCGAACCTCACGCTGGGTGTCCCGGTGGTCGCGTCGCTCGCGAAGGCGACCGACCTGCCGCTGGACTGCCATCTGATGATCGAGGACCCGGACCGCTGGGCGCCGGGGTACGTCGAGGCGGGAGCGCGCTCGGTGACGTTCCACATCGAGGCGTGCAAGGCGCCCGTCCGGACCGCGCGCGAGATCCGCGCGAAGGGTGCACGGGCCGCGATGGCGCTGAAGCCGGCGACGCCGATCGAGCCGTACGAGGACCTGCTCGGCGAGCTCGACATGGTGCTGATCATGACCGTCGAACCGGGCTTCGGCGGCCAGAAGTTCCTCGACCTCTGCCTGCCGAAGATCCGCCGGACCCGCGAGCTGGTCGCCAAGCACGGCCTCGACGTCTGGATCCAGATCGACGGCGGCGTGTCGGCCGAGACCATCGAGCGCTGCGCCGAGGCCGGCGCCGACATGTTCGTCGCCGGCTCCGCCGTGTACGACGCCACCGACCCGAACGCCATGGTCGACAAGCTCCGCGCCATGGCGGAAGCAGCCGCCGCCCCGGCCTGACCCCGGGCAGTCCGCCGGAGTTCGGAAGAACCCGCGCAAGTCGTAAATGGGCAGGGTTGTCATACAACTCTGGGCATGTACGAATTGCGCGCCGTTGCCGCGACACCCTCAGCCGGCCGTCCGGGTGATGAACGTCGCACCGACGGGCGGGCACGGGCGTGGCACACTGGGTGCACCGAGTGAACCCACTCGCGTGCCCGGGGTCGGTGAAATTCCGAGCCGGCGGTGACAGTCCGCGACCCG
>DASXRB010001142.1:0-9603 GCA_036506875.1 Kribbellaceae bacterium
GTTGGCGTAGCCCTCGTCGGCGAGGTTCAGCCGGACCTGGACCACCGCCATGAACGCGACCAGGCCGAGGACGACGCCGACGATCGCCTGACCGCGCGACGGCCGCATCCCGGTCCGCAACCGCTGCCAGGCCCCGACCGCGCCGGCGGTCTCCGCCCTGGCGGCGGCAGGCGCCTGCTCCGGCTCGTCGTCCGCGGCGGGCTCCGCTGCCGCGGGTTCGTCCGCGTCTGACGCGAGCTCGTCCGCGTCTGCCACGGGCTCGTCCGCGTCTGCCACGGGCTCGTCCTCGGCCGCCGGCTCCTCGGGTTCGCCGGTCTCGACCGGCATCACCTGGGTCGGCTCCGTGTCGGGGTCGGCCGGGGTCGACTCGACGACCCGCAGCACCTCGGTGGGCTCGTTGTCGGGGTCGGGCTGCTGCGGCTCGACCGGCTTGTCGTTGTCACTCATGCTCTGAAGATGTGCCGCCGGATCGCGGCCATGTTGGTGAAGATGCGGATACCGAGCACGACGACCACGCCGGTGGACAGCTGCGAGCCGACCCCGAGCTGGTCGCCGAGATAGACGATGATGGCCGCGATCAGCACGTTCGAGATGAACGAGACCACGAACACCTTGTCGTTGAAGATGCCGTCCAGGAAGGCCCGCAGCGCGCCGAACACGGCGTCCAGCGCGGCGACCACCGCGATCGGCAGGTAGGGCTGGGCCCACTCCGGGACCGACGGCGCGACCACCAGGCCGATCACGACGCCGAGGACCAGTCCGAGGACGGCGATCACGGCTGGACCTCCTTCGCGTACCGGAGCGAGATCGACGAGTCGCCGGGCACCTGCAAGGAATCCTCCGGGGTGGTTGTCATGCGGACGCCGAAGTTGTGGACCAGGTACTGCATCCACTGGCCGCCGGCGGTCTGCAGGAACCGGGCCGGCAGCGTGCCGCGGTCCCCGATCGCCTGGATCACGTACGGCCGGCTGAGCGAGGAGTAGTCGACGGTGATCGCCGTACCCGCGCCGCGGATCGCGGTCAGCGAGGTGAGCCGGTGACCGTTCACCGAGATCGCCTCCGCGCCGGCGGCCCACAGGCCGTTCACGAGCTGCTGCAGGTCGACGTCGAGCACCTTGCCCTCGTCGTCGGTCGCGTTCTTCGCGTCGTCGACGACGAGCTTCAGGCCCGGGCCGGTGGTGTCGATCACGCCGGTGTCGAGCTCGAGCTCGTCGAGCTGGCGCTGCAGCTCGGTCGCGCCGCCGGCGCCCAGGCCGCTGGCCTGCAGCGCGCGCACCTCGCGGGCCAGCCCGGACTGCTCCTCGCGCAGGTCCTTCAGCCGGTCGTCGGCGTCCTTGATCCGCTGCACCAGCTGGTCACGCTGCTTCTCGGCCTCGGGCGCGCTGCGGTAGTTCTGCACCGCGGCGACCGCGAGCAGGAACCCGACCGCGACCAGGGCGATCACCGGCAGCGGGTGGAACCGCGAGCCGTGCCAGCGGCTGCGTTGCCCGGACTCCGACGCCGCGGCGTACCCCTCGTCGAGGGGGTGCTCCATCAGGTTCGTCAGCAAAGACATCGAGGCGTCCGGCCGCCTCTGCCCCGCCGGTGGCGGGGGTAGCGTCTTCGTCACCGGTCCATCCTTGCATGCGTACGGTCGGTCAGTTCGCGGCCGCCTGCTTCGACAGCGGCGGCACCGTGTCCATCAGGTGCTTGAGCTGTACGACGTAGAGTGCGCCGGCCCAGAAGTACAGTCCGGTACCCCAGATCGCGAAGGCCCAACCGAACACCCGGGCGAACGTGCCGACCATGTTGTCCTGGTCGCCCAGCAGCAGCAGCGGGAACGCGTACAGCAGGTTGAAGGTGGCGGCCTTGCCGAGGAAGTGCACCGGCAGCGCGTTGTAGCCGCGCCGGTGCAGCGCCGGCAGGGTCAGCGTCAGCAGCACGTCGCGCATCGGCAGCGCGACCGCCAGCCACCACGGGATGATGTCGCGCAGCGCCAGCCCGAGCACGGTCGCGAAGATGTAGAGCCGGTCCGCGACCGGGTCCAGCAGCTCGCCGAGGTGGCTGGTCTGGTTCATCCGGCGCGCGATCTGGCCGTCGGCCCAGTCGGTGAACCCGGACACCGCGAGCACCACCAGCGCCCAGCCGTCCTGCTCCGGCCCCAGGATCAGCCACAGGAACAGCGGAACGCCGAGCAGCCGCAGGAAGCTGAGCAGGTTCGGGACCGTCCACACCCGGTCCGACACCTCGACCTGTGTCACCCCGTCGCCTCTCCGTCCACCCGTGACCTCCCTGCCGCAACTGTACTGGGCGGCGACCCCCGGCTCCGGCAGGTGCTCACCGGAAGTCCCGGGACTTGCTCCGGGCCGCGAGTGGCAGGCGTTCCATCCGGTCCGCGACCAGGTTGGTGACGCCGACCGAGCGCTCCACGATGCCGCGCACCACCAGCGCGCCGGACTCCCGGGCGACCCGCCGGTACCGGTTCCACACGCCCTCGGGGCAGATCACGTTGACCATCCCGGTCTCGTCCTCCAGGTTCAGGAACGTCACTCCCCCGGCGGTCGCCGGCCGCTGCCGGTGCGTCACCACCCCGGCGGTCCGCACCCGCCGCCCCGGCTCGGCCTCCCGCAGGCCGGTGGCCGTCAGCACCCCGGCCGCGTCCAGGTCCTCGCGCACGTGCCGCATCGGGTGGTCCTCGGGCGAGATCCCGGTCGCCCACAGGTCGGCCATCGTCAGCTCCACCGCGGACATCCCGGGCAGCGTCGGCGGCGGCCCCACACTGGTCACCCCGGTCAGGTGCCCGGGCCGTACCTCAGCGGCCCTCCCGGCCTCCCACAGCGCCTCGCGCCGGCTGAGCCCGAAGCACCCGAACGCCCCGGCCGTGGCCAGCGCCTCCACCTGTACGACGGTGAGCCCGGTACGGCGCACCAGGTCCGCCTGGTCGGCGTACGGGCCGTTCTTCTCACGCTCGGCGACGATCTGCTCGGCGAGCGTCGTACCGATCGAGGTCACCCCGGCCAGGCCGAGCCGGACCGCGAAGGCCCCGTCGCGGCGGTGCACGTCGGAGTCGAACGGCTTGTTCTCGTCGAACTCCCCGACCTTCGGTTGCTCCCGTTCCAGGCAGGCATCGCTTCCGGTCGGGACAGGCTGCTTGCCCGAGGTAACGGGTTCGAGGATGGCGTGAGCGTCGGACAGCTGCAGGTCGGGGCGGCGGACCACGACGCCGTGCCGGCGGGCGTCGGCGGTCAGCGACTGCGGCGAGTAGAACCCCATGGGCTGGGCCCGCAGCAGCGCGGCCAGGAACGCCGCCGGGTAGTGCAGCCGCAGCCAGGTGCTGGCGTAGACCAGCAGCGCGAAGCTGATCGAGTGCGACTCGGCGAACCCGAAGTTCGCGAACGCCTCGATCTTCAGGTAGATCTCGTCGGCCAGGTCGCCGGTGATGCCGTTGGCCGCCATCCCGTCGTACAGCTTCTGCTTCAGCGACGAGATCTTCTCGATGCCGCGTTTGGAGCCCATCGCCCGGCGCAGCAGGTCGGCGTCGTCGCCGGAGCAGTTCCCGACCACCATGGCGATCTGCATCAGCTGCTCCTGGAACAGCGGGACGCCGAGGGTGCGCTCCAGGACCGGCTCGAGCTTCGGGTGCAGGTAGGTGACGTCCTCCTCGCCGAGCTTGCGGCGGATGAACGGGTGCACCGCGCCACCCTGGATCGGGCCCGGCCGGATCAGCGCCACCTCGATCGCCAGGTCGTAGAAGCTGCGCGGCCGCAGCCGCGGCAGGGTGCCCATCTGCGCCCGCGACTCGACCTGGAACACCCCGACCGAGTCGGCGATGCACAGCTGGTCGTAGACGCCCGGCTCCTCCTTCGGGATGGTGTCCAGCGTCCAGCGCTCGCCGAGGTTCTCGGCGGCCAGGTCCATCGCGTACTGCATCGCGGCGAGCATGCCGAGGCCGAGCAGGTCGAACTTGACCAGGCCCATCCAGGCGCAGTCGTCCTTGTCCCACTGCAGCACGGTCCGGTTCTCCATCCGGGCGTGCTCGATCGGGACCACGGTGCCGACCGGGATGTCGGTCAGCACCATGCCGCCGGAGTGGATGCCGAGGTGCCGGGGGAACTTCAGCAGCTCCTCGCCGAGCTGGACCACCGGCGCCGGGATGTCGTGGTCGACGCTGCTCACCACCGCGCCCCAGGCGTCGACCTGTTTCGACCACGCGTCCTGCTGGCCGGTGGAGTAGCCGAGCGCCTTGGCCATGTCGCGGACCGCCAGCTTCGGCCGGTAGGTGATCACGTTCGCGACCTGCGCGGCGTTGCGGCGGCCGTACGTCTCGTAGACGTGCTGGATGACCTCCTCGCGGCGGTCGGAGTCGAAGTCGACGTCGATGTCCGGCTCCTCCTCGCGGGTGGCGGACAGGAACCGCTCGAACGGCAGGTCGTACAGCACCGGGTCCACCGCGGTGATGCCGAGCGCGTAGCAGACCACCGAGCTGGCCGCCGAGCCGCGGCCCTGGCACAGGATCCCCTCACCCTTCGCGAACTGGACGATCTCGTGCACGATCAGGAAGTAGCCGGGGAAGTTGAGGTCCTCGATGACCGTCAGCTCCTTGGCCAGGCGTTCCTTCGCGGCGTGCTCCCGCGGCGTGCCGTCGTACTTCGCGGCGACCCCGCGCTCGCACAGCTCCCGCAGCCAGGACATCGGGGTGTGACCGGGCGGCACCTTCTGGTCGGGGAGGTTCGGTTTCGCCTTGCGCAGCGGGAAGGCCAGGTCGGCGGCGATCCGGACGGTGTGCGCGACGGCCCCGTCGTACCGGCGGAACCGGGCGGCCATCTCCGCGCCGGAGCGCAGGTGCGCGGCGCCGGACGCGGGCAGCCAGCCGTCCATCTCGTCCAGGCTGCGCCGGGCCCGGACCGCGGCGATCGCCGACGCCAGCCGGCGCCGGCCGGGCACCGCGTAGTGGACGTTGTTGGTGGCGACGGTCTGCAGGCCCGCCTCGGCGGCGAGGGCGGCGAGCACGTCGTTGTGGGTGGTGTCCAGCGGGTACCCGTGGTCGAACAGCTCGACGGCGACCCGGTCGCGGCCGAACAGCGCGACCAGCCGGTCCAGCTCGGCCGCCGCGGCGTCCCGGCCGGTGGCGACCCCGCCGGCGGCCAGCGCTTGCCGGACCAGGCCCTTGCGGCAGCCGGTCAGCACGAACCAGTCCTCGCCGCCGGCCGCGGCCAGCTCCTCCAGGTCGTAGACCGGCCGGCCCTTCTCGCCGCCGCGCAGCTGCGCCTCGGTGATCGCGCCGGCCAGCTCGTGGTAGCCCTGCTGCCCGCGGGCCAGCACCAGCAGGTGGCTGCCCTCCGGGTCGGCGACCCCGTTCTGCGGCATCGTCAGGCCGAGTGAGAGCTCCGCGCCGAACACGGTGTCGAGCCCGTCGTACGCCTCGGCCGCCTCGGCCATCCGGACCACGCCGTAGAACCCGTCGTGGTCGGTGAGCGCGAGCGCGGTCAGCCCGAGCCGCACCGACTCCTCGACCAGCTCCTCCGGTGCGGCGGCGCCGTCGAGGAAGCTGTAGTACGAGTGGCAGTGCAGCTCGGCATAGGGCACCACCGGACCGGACGGCGGGCGGACGTGCCCCCACGGGTCCGGGTCGTACGGCTGCCGGCGCCGCGACCACGCCGGGCTGTCGCCGCCGTCGGCGTCGATCGGCGGGCCACCCGGCCGGTGCCGGTCGGACAGCCGCCGTTCCAGCTCCGACCACGGGATCGGCGGGTTGTCGTACCCCATCAGCGCCTCCCGCCGGAAAGCTCAGTCATAGCGCGCCTCGGTCCACCAGCGGCCGTTCTCGACCATCAGCAGCCAGGCGCTGCCGTCCGCGCCGACGATCTGGAACCGGGCCAGCCGCCGGGCCGACTCGGTGTCCCACCAGCGCTCCTCCACCGGCCACGGCCCGGCCCAGGCCGCGACCGGCCGGGTGCCGTCGTCGTCCGGGGCGAAGCTGGCCGGCTCGCCGCTGAGCACGCCGCGGCCGTCGACCCCGACCTGCCGGCCGTCCGCGGCGAGCACCCGGGCCGGCCGCGGCGCCGGGTACACCGTCGCGGGCGCCGGCGCGGGCAGACTGCCCGGCCACGGCAGCCCGCCGGGTTTCGCCGGCAGCGGCGGGTCGCCCCACGGCGCCAGCCGCTGCCGCTGCGCCGGACCGCGCCCACCCCCGAGTACGACGGTCGCCACGGCACCGTGACCGAGCATGCTCTGCACCCGGGACATCGCCCGGTGGATCTGCTCGTCCGGCCCGCCGCCCCACAACCCGTCGGCGTGCGCGGCGACCGGGTCCACCCGGTCCGGGACCAGCCGCACCCGGGTCACCGGAGACGTCACCTCGCTGGTCGCGGTAGAGGCGCCCTGCAGCTGCCAGCGGACCCGGTCGACCAGGTCGGCGGCGGTGAACCAGCGCGGGTGCAGCCACTCCCGCTCGTGCACCCGGCCGGACTCGGTGCCGACCTCGACCCGGACACAGGTGCAGACCAGGCCGAGCTCGGCCAGCGCGGCGGTGAACGCGTCGGCGATCCCGCGCACCGCGAAGGCGACCTGGTCGACCCGGTCCACCGCCGGCTCCAGGTGCACCTCCCGGGCCAGCTCCGGCGGCGGCCGGCGGGCCACCACCGGGCGGTTGTCCAGTCCGGCGGCGAGCCGGTGCGCCAGCGCGCCGTCCGGGCCGAACCGGGTCAGCACCTCGGCCGCGGGCAGCGCGGCGAACGCGCCGAGGTGCCGCAGCCCGAGTCGGCGCAGCAGGTCGGTGAGCTCCGGGCGCTCCAGCACGTCCACGGTCAGCGGGGCCAGGAACGCCGCCGACTCCCCCGGCCCGACCACCCGGACCGGCTGCCGGAACGACGTCGTACGCGCCGCCTGCTCCGCCGCGAACGGGCCGTCGGCGATCCCGATCCGCGCGTCCGGCACGTCGTACGTCGCGATCCGGTCGAGCAGCTTGGCCGCGGCGGCGGTCTCGGTGCCGTAGAACCGCTCCGGCCCGCGGGCCCGGACCGCGCAGACCCCGGGGCGGATCACCTGCACCCCGGGCGCGAGCGCCTCGATCGCGGTCACCACCGGTTCGAAGGCCCGGTTGTCCAGGGCCGGGTCGTACGGCAGCACCACCAGGGCCGGGCAGCGCGACTGGGCGTCCCGGGTGCGCAGCCCCCGTCGTACCCCGTCGGCGCGGGCGGCGGCCGACGAGGCCAGCACCCGGCCGTGGTCGAGCACCGCCACCGGCGCGTCCGGCGGGCAGCCGACCGCCGACGCCGCCGCGGTCACCGGCCAGTCCGGGCACCAGACCACCATCGTCCGGGTCCGCTCCGCCTGGGGCCTCGCCACGTCAGCCCACCGCCTCGTCCTGCCAGGCCGGGTCGATGCTGCTGACCTCCCGCACGGGGCGGACGGTGCCCAGCGGGTCGGGGAGCCAGAGCCGGTGCCGGCGCGGGCGGGCCGCGGTACGACGGCCGGTCACGGTGATCTCCAGCTGCCGGGCGGTCAGGTGGCCGTACCCCTCGCCGAGGCCGGTCCAGGTCTGCTCGCCGGCCTGCAGCCGGGCGTCGGCCCCCGGCCACGGGCCGACCGAGACCAGCACCGCGCCGCGGCCGCGCATCCGCGCCGACAGCCGGGACGCCTCCGCGCCGGTGACCTCGCGCGGCGGCCGCACCACGACCACGGTGAGCACGTCGAGCAGGGTCGCGACCACCCCGAGCCACTCCCGCCCCGGTTCGGGGACCAGCACCAGCCGGTCGAGGTCGACGCCGAGCCCGGCGGCCGCCTCGGCACCGAAGGTGGGCAGCCCGACCGCACCGCACCAGGCGCCGTTGTCGGAGGGACCTGCCATCATCAGCATGGCCAGCGCCGTCGAGCCCTGCACCGAGTACGACGCCCCCGCGCGCAGCGCGCCGCCGGGCAGCAGGTCCGTCAGCGCCGGCGCGGTGGGCAGCGAACGGTCCGCGTGCGCGGTGTCGAGGGCCTGCTGGAGCTTGGCGCGGGTGAGCGACCGCACCTCGTCCAGTGCGGTGACCCCCGCGGCCCGTCCCGTCATTCTCCCATGTTCGAACACTTGTTCGACAGAGTCAACTGGGGCTGTTCTGTTGTCACCCTGCGGCGCAGACTCGTGACATGGCCACCGATCTCACCCTCTACCTGGACGACCATCCCGGTGAGCTGGCCCGGGTCGGCGAGCTGCTCGGCCGGGCCGGTGTCAACGTGAACGGGCTGTGCGCCGTGGTCAGTGGCGGCGGGCAGGCGGAGGTGCACCTGCTCATCGACGACCTGAGCGCGGCCTTCGACGCGCTGGCCGCGGCGGACATCACCGTCGCGACCGAGCAGGAGGTGGTGGTCATCGACGTCAAGGACCGGCCGGGCGAGCTCGGCGAGATCGCCCGCAAGCTCGGCGACGCCGGGGTGAACATCACCCTCGCCTACCTGGCCACCAACACCCGGCTGGTGCTCGCCGCCGACAACCTCGCCACCGCCCGCGAGGCGCTGGTCTAACCGTCCAGCTCCGCCGGCACCGCGACGACGTCGACGAGGGCGTCGTTGCGGATCGCCGTGAGCTCGGTACGACGGCCGATCGCGTCCGCGAACAGCTGCTTCTGCAGCGACTGGGCGTCCCGCAGCTGCTGACCCTGGACGGCGAGCACCAGGTCGCCGCGGTGCAGCCCGGCGCGCTCCGCGGGGCTGCCGCTGACCACCTCCACGACCCGCAGGGCGGTCCGCTGCCCGAACCGCTCGGCCAGCCGCGGCTGCAGCGGTGCCGGTGTCGTCACCAGCCCGAGGAAGGCCCGCCGGACCCGGCCGTCGTGCAGCAGCGCGTAGATGATCCGCCGGGTGGTGGGGTTCACCGGCACCGCCAGGCCGAGCCCGAAACCGGCGACCGCGGTGTTGATGCCGACCACCCGGCCGCGGCTGTCGGCGAGCGCACCGCCGGAGTTGCCGGGGTTCAGCGCGGCGTCGGTCTGGATCACGTCCTCCACGATCCGGCTGGCGGTGCCCGAGCGGGTCGGCAGCGACCGGCCGAGAGCGCTGACCACGCCGGCGGTGACGCTGCCGGCCAGGCCGAGCGGATTGCCGACGGCAACGACCAGGTTCCCGACGTGCAGCCGGTCGGCGTCGCCGTACTCCGGCGGGTCCGGGATCACGCGGTCCGCGCGCACCACGGCCAGGTCCGAGAGCGGGTCGGCACCGACCAGCCGCAGGTTGGCCGTCGTACCGTCCCCGAACTCCGCGCTGCCCACCTCGGCGCCACTGCGGTGGCCGTCGCCGACCACGTGCGCGTTCGTCAGCAGGTGGCCGTCACCGGTCAGCACCACGCCGGAACCGGCCGACTCGCCGCGCCGGCCGCCGCGGATCCGCAGGCTGGCCACCCGTGGGATGAGCCGCGCCGCGACCCCCGACACCACCTGCGAGTACGCGTCCAGCGCCTCGCCCTCACCGATTCCGGCGCCGCTCTCGACGCCCGCGCTGTCCTCGATGTCGTCCATCTCGCCGCCTCCTGATTACACAGTTACACGCACAATCAAGAGCGGGCCAGCCCTGGATTCCCGGCGGGGTCACCGGCTCGCGCCGGACGTCTCCGGCGGCCGTCAGTTGACGTCGCGCTTGCGTGACGTC
>DASXRB010001143.1:0-5823 GCA_036506875.1 Kribbellaceae bacterium
CGCCGAGGACGCCGGCCGTGACGGTCATGCGGGACAGGATCGGCTTCTGGTTGAAGGCCCCGTCGGCGACGGGGCGACTGGGATCCGCGTACGGCAGCACCGAACCCGTGACCGGCCCGGGCTTCTCCGGCTCGCCGACGACCTGGAACGGCAGCCTCGCCGGCGTACCGCGCAGCACGGGCTTGCGGGTCCGTACCTTCAGCCCGGCCGTCGCGGTACCGCCGAGCGGGACCTCGACGACGTTGGGCCGGACCAGGAACCCGAGCGCCTGGTCTGGGTCGGACGCGACGAGGCGGAGGGTGGCCGGCGCGTTGCCCCAGTTGCTGATCTGCACCGTGTGCCGGCCGCTCCAGCGCCCGGACGACGTCACCGGGATCAGCTTCGCCTGCAGCCCGCTGACCTGCCCGACGGTCAGCTCGCCCTCGGCGACGGCCCGGGCCGTCGGGTCCACCGACGAGGTGGCGCGGACACCGAACGGAACCAGGCCACCCGGGGTGGCCGCGCCGCCGGGCGGCCGGAACAGCACCGTCGCCGTCTCCTGCTGCTGCGGGTAGACCGACACGGCTGGCGGCACCACCTCGGCCCACGTGATCGGCTGCTCGCCGACGACGTCGAGCGTGTAGCTCTCGACGATTGTGCCCGGGTTGTGCACCGTCACCTGCAGGCTGACCTGCCCGCCGGGCTCCACGGTCAACCGGTCGGGCTCCAGCCTCAGCACCGGGTCGGTCACGACGTACCCCCTCCTTCGTCCCACCTCAGGTTAGGGCCGCCGGGGCCCGCGGGTGCAGTCCTTTTGCGACTATGAGTGACTGCCCTTTCGGGCAACCGGTCGTGCCCGCGATACCGTCCGCGGCACCGCTGCCGCGCCGGACCCGGCGGGACAGACTCGGTGACGTGATCCACGAGGTGGACTCGGCGTTGCTTGCCCTGATCCGGCGCGAGGCGACCGGTGCCAGGGACATCGAGGTCGTGTTCGACGCGCCCACCAAGGACTGGGCCGGCCGCCGGAACGCGCCGACGATCGACGTCTACCTCTACGACATCCGCGAGGACCTGCGCCGCCGCGAGCGCGGCCTGATCAACGAGTACGACGAGGGGCAGCGGATCGCCGCCCGGCACCTGCCGCCCCGGCACTTCAAGCTGTCGTACCTGGTCACCGCCTGGACCCAGCGACCCGAGGACGAGCACCGGCTGCTGTCCGGCCTGCTGTCCTGTTTCCTGCGGTACGACGCGATCCCGGCGGACCTGCTGTCCGGGCCGCTCGCCGAGCTCGGCGCACCGGTGCCGATCACGATCGCGCTGCCGCCGCCGGAGGACCGGTCGTTCGCCGACGTGTGGTCCGCCCTCGGCGGCGAGCTGAAGCCGTCGCTGGACCTGGTGGTCTGCGCGCCGACCGACACCGGCCGGCGGTACGAGGCGGCGACGCTGGTGTCCGCGCCGCCGCGGGTGTCGATGGGCGGCAACAACGGCTGGCCGCCCCGGGAGGACGCGCCGCGCGCGGCCGACCGGGAGATGTCGCGCGGCTCCCGCAAGGCGCGTAAGAGGACGGGGTGAACCGGCACGGCCTGGACTACCTCCTGGCGCGGCTCGGCCTGGTCGAGGACGGGGTCCGCGCCCTGGTGGCGCGGCGCCGGGCCGACGACCCGGCGGCCGACGACCCGTTCCGCGGGCTGTACGTCAACGACGAGATGGTCGACCGGCTGCTCGCCGGCGACCCGCGCGAACCGCTGCCGGAGCAGCACGGCCGCGCCGACCTCGAGCGGGCGGCGGACGAGGCGGAGGCAGCGGGCCAGGTCGTCCGGCTGCGCCGGCTGGCCCGCGACGCCGGCCTGTCCGGGCTCGACACCGAGCTGCTGTTGATCGCCCTGCTGCCCGACCTGGACAGCCGGTTCGAGCGGCTGTACGGCTACCTGAACGACGACGTCACCAGGCGCCGGGCCACCGTCGGGATGGCGCTGGAGCTCGCGGG
Organism: Kribbellaceae bacterium; assembly: GCA_036506875.1. Taxonomy (GTDB): domain Bacteria; phylum Actinomycetota; class Actinomycetes; order Propionibacteriales; family Kribbellaceae; genus DASRHY01. Next base: position 1,970 of record DASXRB010001143.1, read on the forward strand.
CTCGTCGCCGATGTCGTCGGCCGCCCGCGGCCGGCTGACCGCGGCCGGCCCACTCGTCGACCTGGGCCTGGTGCTGGTCGAGGATGCCGACCGCCCGTTCCTGACGCGGTCGCTGCGGGTGCCCGACCGGGTCGCGGCGCACCTGCTCGGTGACGACCTGCCGGATCCGGCGCTGGTGCCGATGCTCGACGACGTCGTCGCGTACCGGACGGCGCTGGGGGAGGACCTCGGCCGGGTGCTGCGGTCCGGCGTACGGCTGGTGCACCTGCGCGAGCAGGAGTCCGGGACCGGCGCGGCGATCGCGGGCGCGGCGCTGGCGGCGGCGGGTCGCAGCGCGCTGGCGGTCGACCTCGCCCTGCTCGCGCGGGACCAGGACGCACTCGCGCTGGCGACGGTCGCCGGGCGGGAGGCTCTGCTGCGCGGCGCCGGGCTGATCGCCAGTCCGGTGGAGGCGCTGGCCGAGGCGTCGCTGGAGGCCCTGCACCGGCTGAGCCGCTGGGAGGTCCCGGTGCTGTACATCGGCACCGCGACCTGGGACCCGCGCTGGGGGCCGCGCACGCCGCTGGCCGTCGACGTACCCGTGCTCGGCGCGCACGACCGGGTGGAACTGTGGCGCGAGCATCTCGGCCATGAGAGCGCGCGGCTCGACCCGGAGGTGCTGGCCGCGCACCTGGCGCTCGGACCCGGCCAGGTCGCGCGGGCGGTCCGCGCCGCCGAGGCGTCCGCGCTGCTGACCGGCGGCCCGGTGACACCTGACGACCTGCGCCGCGGGGTGCGCGCGCAGAACGCGGCCGGGCTGGCGCGGCTGGCCCGGCGGATCGAGCCCGAGGTCGGCTGGCCCGACCTGGTGCTCGCGCCTCCCGTCGTACGTGCCCTGCGGGAGCTGTCCGCGCGGGCCCGGCACCGCGACACCGTGCTGACCGACTGGCGGATGCGCCGCGGCGGCGGGCGCGGCCGCGGCGTCACGGCGCTGTTCGCCGGCGACTCCGGCACCGGCAAGACGATGTCGGCCGAGGTGATCGCGGCCGACCTCGGGCTCGACCTCTACACCGTCAACCTGGCCACCGTCGTGGACAAGTACGTCGGGGAGACCGAGAAGAACCTGGAGCGGATCTTCACCGAGGCCGGCGGCGTGAACGCGGTGCTGTTCTTCGACGAGGCCGACGCCATCTTCGGCAAGCGCAGCGACGTGCGGGACGCCCACGACCGGTACGCCAACATCGAGAGCGCGTACCTGCTGCAGCGGCTGGAGATCTTCGACGGCCTGGCGATCCTCGCGACCAACCTGCGCGCCAACATCGACGAGGCGTTCACCCGGCGGCTGGACGCCATCATCGACTTCCCGGCGCCGACCCCCGACCTGCGCGAGCGGCTGTGGCACCAGTGCCTGGCGCCGCCGCTGCCGCTCGGGGACGACCTCGACCTGGCGTTCTGCGCGCAGTCGTTCGAGCTCGCCGGGGGCAACATCCGGTCCGCGTCGATCACCGCGGCGTACCTCGCGGCCGAGACCGGCAAGCCGGTCGGGATGACCGAGGTGATCACGGCGGTAGGGCAGGAGTACCGCAAGCTCGGCCGGCTGGTGCTGGAACGCGAGTTCGGCGAGTACTACCCGCTGACTTCCTAGCGTTGCCCTTCCGGGCAGGCGACCGTGCGCTGCGGGCCCTGCCGGACGGCGCGGCGGCGTGGGACGGTGGATCCGTACGCTCTCCTGGAGGACTGCCCGATGCGCGATCACAGCTTCGACTCCGAGGAATCCACCCTGCGGCCGAAAGCCGCGCGGCTCGACGAACCGGTTACCGACCAGATGGGCAGAGCGGCCGCCGACGGGCGCAGCGACGTCCTGGGCGGAGCCGGTCTGCTGGGACTGCAGCGTGCCGTCGGCAACAGCGGCGTGACCTCGCTGATCGAGGAGGAGCGCTCGCCGGTGCACGACGTGATCTCGTCCGGCGGCCGGCCGCTCGACCCGGACGTCCGGGCCGACATGGAGGGCCGGCTCGGGCACGACTTCGGCGACGTCCGGGTGCACGACGACGGCGTCGCGCACGAGTCGGCCAAGGCGGTGAACGCACACGCCTACACGGTCGGCAGCAACGTCGTCTTCCAGCGGGACAAGTACGACCCGTCATCGGCGGACGGGAAGCTGATGCTGGCGCACGAGCTGACCCACGTCGTGCAGCAGCGCAGCGGTCCCGTCGACGGCACGTCGGCCCCTGGGGGCATCAAGGTCAGCGACCCGTCCGACCGGTTCGAGCGCGAGGCCGCGGCGAACGCGGAACGCGTCATGTCGGCCCCGGTCTCCACACCCGCACCGGCATCCGCGCCGGCGCCGGCCCTGCAGCGCGACGTCGCGGACGAGGCCGTGCAGCGCGAGGCGGCCGAGGAGGAGAAGGAGGAGGAGGTCCAGGGCGCCTTCGTGCAGCGCGCCGAGGACGAGGAGGAGAAAGAGGAGGAGACTTCATAACATCGCCTAGGACTCCGGGGGGCCGTCCGTGGGATATCGACTTGGCGTTGACCTGGGTACGACGTTCACCGCCGCCGCGGTCGGCAACGGCCGGGCACCGACGATGCTCGGACTGGGGAACCGCGCCCTGCAGATCCCGTCCGTGCTGTTCCTGCGCGACGACGGCGCGTTCCTGGTCGGGGAGGCCGCCGAGCGCAAGGGACTCGTCGACCCGGCGCGGGTGGTGCGCGAGTTCAAGCGGCGGATGGGAGACCCGGTGCCGCTGCTGGTCGGTGGTACGCCGTTCTCGCCGCAGGCGCTGACCGCGCGGCTGCTGACCTGGGTGGTGGCCACGGCCACGGAGCGGATGGGGTCCGCGCCCGACGAGGTGGTGCTGACCTACCCGGCGAACTGGGGTGCCTACAAGCGCGAGCTGCTGGACCAGGTCATCGCGATGGCGGACGTGGGCGCGGCCCGGACCTGCCCGGAGCCGCAGGCGGCCGCGGTCCAGTACGCCGCCCGCTCCCCGCTCGACCCGGGTGAACGGGTGGCCGTGTACGACCTGGGCGGCGGGACGTTCGACGTGTGCGTTCTGGAGAAGACCGCGGACGGCTTCACGATCCTCGGCACCCCGGACGGCGTTGAGCACCTCGGCGGCGTGGACTTCGACGAGGCCGTCTTCCAGCACGTCGTGGACGCGCTGGGGTCGGTGATCAGCGAGCTGGACCTGTCGACGGCCGAGGCGCAGGCGGCGCTGACCCGGCTGCGGCGCGACTGCGTCGAGGCCAAGGAGGCGCTGTCCGCCGACGTCGACGCCGTCATCCCGGTCGCGGTGCCCGGCCGGAACACGCAGGTGCGGCTGACCCGGGCCGAGCTGGAGGGCCTGATCGGGCCGTCGCTGCAGGACACCGTCGCGGCCACCTCCCGGGCGCTGCGTGCCGCGAACACCACCAGCGGGCAGCTGAGCGCCATCGTGCTGGTCGGCGGAAGCTCCCGGATCCCGCCGGTGAGCCACCTGCTGCAGGACACCTTCGCCACCACGACCTCGCTCGACACCCACCCCAAGCACGACATCGCCCTCGGCGCCGTGCAGTACGCGGCAACAGGCGGCCCCGGCGGAGCGGCTACTCCACCGTCTCCGGCCCCATCCGCGTCGCCACCTGCCGCCCCTCCTCCGGCCCTCCTGTGTTGCAGCCCGTCGCGACCCCTCCGACCGATCGTGAGCCGCAGCCTGCCGCACCGCCCGCCGGATCCGCTTCACATTCTGACGCCCCGACGGCCGCGCCTGAGGCGGAGCCCGCTCCCGTGCCGCCGCGCCGGGTTCCTCCCGTGCGGCGTTCGAGCCCGGCCGCGCGGAAGAGGGGGGCGTGGTGGCGGAGCCGCCGGGTGGCGACAGGAGCGGCGGCGGCCGCCG
>DASXRB010001144.1:0-7717 GCA_036506875.1 Kribbellaceae bacterium
GCCGTTCTCGATCGACTGGCTGCCGGACGGCCGCCTGCTGGTGGTGGCGGGTTCCGAGGGCCGGCTGCTCCGCCAGGAGCCCGACGGGACGCTGGTCGACCACGCCGACCTCGGCGGCCTGGGCAGCGCCGGCCTGAACGAGATCGTCGTGGACGGCCGCGGCAACGTCTACCTGAACGGCGGCACCGATGTCGACCCGGACGGCGGGACCGCCCCCGGGTTCATCCTGCTCGTCACCCCGGACGGTTCGGTACGACGGGTCGCCGACGGGATCGCGTTCCCCAACGGCATGGTCGTGACCCCGGACGGCGCGACACTGGTGATCGCCGAGTCGTTCGCCCGGCAGCTGACGGCGTTCGACATCGCCGCCGACGGCAGCCTGTCGAACCGGCGGGCATGGGCGGACCGCACCGGGGATGGCATCTGCATGGACACCGACGGTGCCATGTGGTCGCCGGGCTGGACGGAGGAGGGACGGCCGGCCTGCCTGCGCATCGGCGAAGGCGGCGAGGTCCTGCAGGCCTACGAGCTGGAGCACGCCTGCTTCGCGTGCACGCTCGGCGGCGCGGACGGCAGGACCCTGTTCATGCTGACCGCGGACTGGCACATCAGGGACGGCTTCGAGGCGAACCTGCGCCGGCTCACCGCCGGGCCGCGGACCGGCCGGGTGCTGACCGCCCCGGCGCCCGCGCCGAAGGACGGCCGGCCCTGACCACGGGCCGGCCGGGTCACGGTGCTCAGCCCAGCAGCTTCGCGATCCTGCTGACGCCCTCGGCCAGGTCGTCGTCGCCCAGCGCGTACGACAGCCGCAGGTAGCCCGGCGCCCCGAACGCCTCGCCCGGTACGACGGCGACCTCGGCCTGGTCCAGGATCAGCTCGGCGAGCTCGGCCGAGGTGGTCGGCGTACGACCGGCGATCTCGCGGCCCAGCACCCCCTTCACCGACGGGTACGCGTAGAACGCGCCGGTCGGCTCCGGGCACTCCACCCCGGGGATCTCGTTGAGCATGCTGACCATGGTCCTGCGGCGCCGGTCGAACGCGACCTTCATCTCGTCGACCGCGGACAGGTCGCCGGTGAGCGCCGCGATCGCGGCCCGCTGGGCGACGTTGCAGACGTTCGAGGTCTGGTGCGACTGCAGGTTCGTGGCGGCCTTGACGACGTCCTTCGGGCCGATCATCCAGCCGACCCGCCAGCCGGTCATCGCGTAGGTCTTCGCCACCCCGTTGAGCACGATCGTCCGGTCGGCCAGCTCCGGTACGACGACCGGGACCGACACCGACTCGGTGTCGCCGTACGTCAGGTGCTCGTAGATCTCGTCGGTGACGACCCACAGGCCGTTCGCCAGCGCCCACTGGCCGATCGCCTTGATCTCCTCGGGAGAGTCGACCGCGCCCGTCGGGTTCGACGGCGAGCAGAACAGCAGCACCTTGGTCCTGTCCGTGCGGGCGGCCTCGAGCTGCTCGACGGTGACCTTGTAGCCCTGGGTCTCGTCGGCGAGCACCTCGACCGGCACGCCGCCGGCCAGCCTGATCGCCTCCGGGTACGTCGTCCAGTACGGCGCCGGCAGCAGCACCTCGTCACCCGGGTCCAGCAGGGTCGCGAACGCGTTGTAGACGGCGTGCTTGCCGCCGTTGGTCACCAGCACCTGGGCGGGCTCGATCTCGTACCCGCTGTCGCGCTTCGTCTTGTCGACGATCGCCTGCTTGAGCTCCGGCAGGCCGCCGGCGGGGGAGTAGCGGTGGTTCTTCGGGTCGCGCGCGGCCTCCACGGCCGCCTCGACGATGTAGTCCGGGGTCGGGAAGTCCGGCTCGCCGGCGCCGAAGCCGATCACCGGACGTCCGGCCGCCTTGAGCGCCTTGGCCTTGGCGTCCACCGCCAGGGTCGCCGACTCACCGATGCCACCGATACGTGCTGAGATCCGAGAGGCCGTCATGGGCCCTATCCTGGCACTGTCCGGACGCGGCTCGCAGTGTTGTCCACAGTGGACGTCGTGCGGCATGCCGGGGCCCGGTTCGACCTTCCTGGCCTCGACCCCGTACACTCTTCACTCCGGGCGCAACTGGCCCTGGTCCGGCATGCCCGGTGTCAGGGTTGAGAGGCGTTCGAAGGGCACTAGCTCAACTGGCAGAGCATCGGTCTCCAAAACCGAAGGTTGGGGGTTCAAGTCCCTCGTGCCCTGCAAGGACAGCACCAGGCGAGACGGCATCGGCAACATCGGCGACAGTGAAATGAGGGTTGGACGTGACGGAGACGCGGGCAGCTGCGCCGTCCTCTGGACGGCCGACCGAGCACGGCTCGGCGGGTCCGCTGCGCTTCTACCGCCAGGTGGTCGCGGAGCTGCGCAAGGTGGTGTGGCCGACGCGTCAGCAGCTGTCGACCTACTTCCTGGTCGTGCTGACGTTCGTGCTCTTCGTCATCGCGATCGTCTCGGTGCTCGACCTGGCCTTCGGCTGGGCGATGTTCAAGATCTTCGGCTGAGGCTGCCGGTCCCGGCCCCGCGGCCGGCACAGTTCGACGCAAGACACATCCCAGGAAGATGACGGAGTACACCGTGTCAGACCAGTACGACGACGAGTTCCGCGCCGACGCCCCCGGCGTCGAGGAAGCCGCGGACGCTGTCGACGTCCCCGGTGACACCGTCGACGACCCCTTCGCCTTCGCGGCCGCGGAGGCCCCTGAGGCGGAAGAGGCCGAGGAGCCGGCCGGCGAGGCGGGCGACCCGCTGGAGGAGTTCCGCAGCGCGCTGCGCTCCAAGATCGGCGACTGGTACGTCGTGCACACGTACTCGGGCATGGAGAACCGGGTCAAGAGCAACCTCGAGAACCGGATCACCTCCCTCAACATGGAGGACTACATCTTCGAGATCGTCGTGCCGACCGAGGAGGTCGCCGAGATCAAGAACGGCCAGCGCCGGATGGTGAAGCGGACCGTGCTGCCGGGCTACGTGCTGGTCCGGATGGACCTGACCGACGAGTCCTGGTCGACGGTCCGGCACACGCCGTCGGTGACCGGCTTCGTCGGGCACAGCCAGCACCCGGTGCCGCTGAGCCTCGAAGAGGTCGAGAAGATGCTGGCGCCGGCCGTCGTGGCGGCGGCCGAGGCCGAGGCGACGGGGGCCGGTATCACCAAGACCGCCCCGGCGAAGAAGAAGGTCGAGGTGGCCGACTTCGGTGTCGGCGACTCGGTGATGGTCGTCGACGGGCCGTTCGCGACCCTGCACGCCACGATCACGGAGATCAACCCAGACGCCCAGCGGATCAAGGCGCTGGTGGAGATCTTCGGCCGGGAGACCCCGGTCGAGCTCAGCTTCAACCAGATCCAGAAAGTCTAAGGACCCGAGAAGAACATGCCTCCCAAGAAGAAGATCGCTGCCCTGGTCAAGGTGCAGCTCCAGGCCGGTGCCGCGACCCCGGCCCCGCCGGTCGGTACCGCGCTCGGTCCGCACGGCGTGAACATCATGGAGTTCTGCAAGGCGTACAACGCCCAGACGGAGTCCATGCGCGGCAACGTCATCCCGGTCGAGATCACGATCTACGAGGACCGGTCCTTCACGTTCGTCACCAAGACGCCGCCGGCGCCGGAGATGATCAAGAAGGCCGCCGGCCTGCAGAAGGGTTCGGCCGTCCCGCACAAGGACAAGGTCGGCAAGATCTCCAAGGACCAGGTCCGCGAGATCGCCGAGACCAAGATGCCCGACCTCAACGCGCGCGACATCGACGCCGCGATGAAGATCGTCGAGGGTACGGCGCGCTCCATGGGCGTCACCGTAGAGGGCTGACCGGGACCGTCGTCGTACGAGGGTCAACGTCGTACGACGAACAAGAAGTAGTGGCAGGGCGAAGCGCTCGCCCGCGAACACCACATCCCTGAGAGGAACACAGGAATGACTCAGCGCAGCAAGAGCTACAAGGCCGCGGCGGAGCAGATCAGCAAGGACAAGCTGTACGCGCCGATCGAGGCCATCCGGCTCGCGTCCGAGGCCGGCAAGGGCCGCAAGTTCGACGCGACGATCGACGTGGCGATGCGCCTCGGGGTCGACCCCCGCAAGGCCGACCAGATGGTGCGCGGCACCGTCAACCTCCCGCACGGTACCGGCAAGACGGCACGGGTCCTCGTCTTCGCCACCGGTGAGAAGGCTGACGCCGCGAAGGCCGCCGGCGCCGACTACGTCGGCTCCGACGACATGATCGAGCGGGTCAACGGCGGCTGGCTGGACTTCGACGCCGTCGTCGCCACCCCCGACCTGATGGGCAAGGTCGGCCGGCTGGGCCGGGTGCTCGGCCCGCGCGGCCTGATGCCGAACCCGAAGACCGGCACCGTGACGCCGGACGTGGCCAAGGCCGTGACCGACATCAAGGGCGGCAAGATCGAGTTCCGCGTCGACCGGCACGCCAACCTGCACTTCATCATCGGCAAGTCGTCGTTCAGCGACGTGCAGCTGGTCGAGAACTACGCGGCCGCCCTGGACGAGGTGCTGCGGCTGAAGCCGTCCAGCTCGAAGGGCCGCTACATCAAGAAGGTCGTCGTGTCGTCGACGATGGGTCCGGGTGTCCAGGTCGACCCGAACCGCACCCGCAACCTCACCGAGGAGACCGTGGAGGCCTGAGCGTCCCCGGCACAGGACACAGTCACTCGCGAGACGCGCGAAGGCCCCGATCGGCGGATCGGGGCCTTCGCATTTTCGCGTCCCCATCGCGTCGGGAACGGATTCGCTGTCCGCACCCGCTTGTCCTAACGAGCCCGCCGCCAAAAGGTCACGTACGACGCCGGTCCTGTGGAAACCCGGCTGCGCCGTCCGGCGGGCCGTCGTACCCTTCTGTCATGCGCTACGGGCGGCGATTTCGGCGCCCCGGCCGGCACAGCGGTGCCGCCGGGGTGAGCCGCCGCGCCTGACCGCCAGCTCCCTCGGGTCCCTCCGCGTCCGGCCGGGGTGTCCGCACCACGACATCACCGAACCCGTACCGAGGAGAGCTCCCATGAACGCCGTACCGTCTTCCGTCACGCCCGCTCCGATCACGCCCGCCGAGCTGGCCGATGCCCTGGCCGTCCGCGACCTGTCCGATCCCGCTGCCGGACCGCATGCCGTCCAGCTGGTCGTCGACGAGCTGCGCACCGCGCTCGCCGCCGCCTGGCCGGTCGAGGAGCGGACCCGCCGCGACCGTCCCGTCGTGTCGCTGGCCGACAACTACGACAACCTCGGGTACGCCGCGGACGCGGTGACCCGGGAGGGCCGCTACACCCGCTACGTGGACGCCGGGCACGTGCTGCGCAGCCACAGCTCGGCGATGATCCCATCCGCGCTGCGCGCACTGGCCGCCGAGTCGCCGGCGCCGGACGACGTACTGCTGGTGTGCCCGGGGATGTGTCACCGCCGCGACAGCGTGGACTGGCAGCACACCGGCACCCCGCACCAGCTGGACCTGTGGCGGATCACCCGGCGGCAGACGTGCGACGGCGACGACCTGCTGGCGATGATCGGGCTCGTGGTGGGAGCCGTGCTGCCAGGTGCGGAGTGGCGGGCGGTGCCGGCCGCGCACCCGTACACCGTCGGCGGTCGCGAGATCGAGGCGCTCTGGCGCGGCCATTGGGTCGAGATCGGCGAGTGCGGAGTGGCCGCCCCGGCCGTGCTGCGCGGTGCGGGTCTTCCGGCAGAGTGGTCCGGCCTGGCGATGGGGCTCGGCCTGGACCGGCTGGTGATGCTCCGCAAGGGCATGCCGGACGTCCGGCTGCTGCGCTCCACGGACCCGCGGGTGGAGGGTCAGCTGCTCGACCTGTCGCCGTACAAGCCGGTGTCGGCGATGCCGCCCGTGCGACGGGACCTGTCGCTGGTCGTCGACGTGGACGAGGACCTGTCCGCCGAGGTGCTGGGTGACCGCGTCCGTGCCGCCCTCGGCGCCGACGCCGGCGCCGCCGAGCTGGTCGAGCCGCTGTCGGTGACGTCGTACGACGACCTGTCGCCGGCCGCGCGCGAGCGGCTCGGGATCGCGCCGGGCCAGGTGAACCTGCTGCTGCGGCTGGTGCTCCGCTCCTTGGACCGGACCCTGACCGACGCCGAGGCGAACGCACTGCGCAATCGCGTCTACCAGGCCCTCCACCGAGGCACGGTCGCCCAGCTGGCCTGAGCGTTCGCGTCCTCGACACGCCGGCAGCGCGGCCGCCAGATCAACCCAACGACTTCAGCACTGGCACGCCTGCGCGGCCTTCTGCCCAGGCCATGCACCTCGGGTGCCGACGCAACACGCCTGACGGGTTCGGCGTGCCCGCCGCCGTGTCGTGCGGAACTCGTCGCCGAGCGCGTTCGGACGCGCCGTCTGTCAGAAGGTGCGGCTAGGTCAGAAGGGCAGGTCAGAGGGCTAGGTCAGAAGAAGGTGCGGACGAGGTCGACCACCACGGGCTCGGGTGCGTTCGCGTCGTCGATGACGGGGATCAGGCCCCACTTGTCGAACGCCGTGCAGGGGTGGGACACACCGAGCCGGACGACGTCACCGACCTGTACCGGTGCCTCCCTGCCGGGCGGGAACCGCAGATACGCGTGCTGGTCGTTCACCGCGTCGACAGTCGCGCCGGTCAGGTCCGCGGTGCGCGCCCGGACCAGCTGTGGTTCGGGAAGGCCGGAGTCGTACGGGACGTCGCGCCGACCCGCGTCGAGCAGCGCCAGCCCCGGCTCCGGCTGGGACAGCACGCGGGCCCATACGTGGAGCGCCGGCCGGAGCCGCTCACCGGTGGTCCGCGGGTGGACCCCCAGCGGCGACACCGCGTCGTACAAGCCGTCGTCGTGCGTCAGGTACGTGCCTGACCGCACCACCACCCGCGCGCGGTCCGTGGCCAGCGGGCCGAGCACCTCGGCGACCTGGTCGAAGTACGCGCTGCCGCCCGCCGACACGACCGGTACGACACCGGACGGGTAGAGCCCGCCGAGCTCGGTGTGCACCGCGACCAGCTCCGTCAGGTACGACCGCACCCGGTCCAGCGCGGCCGCGCTCGCGCCGCGCGCGAGGATCCCCTCGTACCCGGCCACGCCGGCGAGCCGCAACGCCGGCGCCGCCGCGACCGCCCGCGCCACCTCGACGGCGGTACGACGATCCCGCGCGCCGCTCCGGCCGCCGTCCGCACCGACCTCGACCAGTACGTCGAGCGGCGGCCCGGCAGGGTCGAGCGCCGCGTTCATCAGTTCGACCCCGCGGACCGAGTCCGCCCACACGACGACCTCGGACCCGCCGGACCCGACATCGGAGCCGTCGGTCGGCCCGGCCTGGATCCAGCGCAACGCATCGGCGGCCACGACCTCGTTCGCCACCAGCACCCGGCTGACCCCGAACGCGCGCGCGACCGCGAGCTGCGCCGGGTTGGCCACCGTGATCGCCCACGCTCCGGCCTCGAGCTGTGCCGCCCACAACGCCGGCGCCATGGTCGTCTTGCCGTGCGGCGCCAGCTCCAGCCCGCGCTCGGCACACCACCGCGCCATCGTCGCCAGGTTGTGCCGCAGTGCCGCTGCCGACAGCGTCAGCACCGGCGTCGGCAGCTCGGACAGCACCGGCCGCGCCGCGCGTACCTCCGCGACCGTCCGGCCCCACCACCCCGGCGGCACCGCCTTGTCCGACCATCCGAGCCGTTCGGCCTCGAGCGCGTCGACCGCCGCACGATCGATCCCGGCCGACCGGGTCGCGTCGGACCGGGTTGCGTCGGACCGGGTTGCGTCAGACTGGGTTGCGTCAG
>DASXRB010001145.1:0-2837 GCA_036506875.1 Kribbellaceae bacterium
TGCTCACCCGCGAGCTGGACATGGACCTGGGCAGCGCGGTCGAGCTGGAGGCGATCACCCAGGCGTTGCTGATGCGCAGCGACGATCACGCCGAGTTCTACGCCGCATGGACCCAGGGCCGTCGTCCACAGTGGACCGGACGATGAGTTCCCCGACGCCGCATCGGGTCATCACCGCGCCCGAGCTGGCGCAGCCCGTTGGCTTCGCGCACGCCGTTGTTGCGGCGGCCGGTGGCCGCACCGTCTACCTCGGCGGGCAGACCGCCCAGGGCCCCGACGGCGCGATCGTCGGCTCGTCGATCGTCGAACAGTTCGAGCTGGCAGCCGCCAACGTGGTGGCGGCGCTGCATGCCGCCGGCGCCGCGCCCGAGCACCTGGTGTCATTGATCATCTACGTGACCGACGTCGCCGAGTACCGGGCCGCGCTGCCCGAGCTGGGCGCGGTGTGGCGCCGGCTGTTCGGCCGGCATTACCCGGCCGTCGCGCTGCTCGGTGTGCACGCACTGTTCGACGGCGCCGCCAAGGTCGAGCTGCTCGGCACCGCCGTCGTTCCGGCCTGACGTCGTGACATTGTCGCGGTTTGGATGGACACCGTGACCGCGTACCCGCACTTGACCGACGAGCACCGCGAGCTGCTCGCGCGCACCGAGAAGGTCGCCGCACAGGTCCTTGCCCCGCTCGCCGCGGCCGGCGTCCCCGGCGAGATCAACCGCCCGCTGCTCGCCGAGGCCCGTCTCCTGGTGCAGAGCGCCGCCACCGCCTACGACGCCGGCGCCGGCATCCCGCAGTCCTCCGCGGTGGCCAAGCTCTTCGCCACCGAGACCGCGCAGCACGCCGTCGACGTGGCAATCGAGGTCCACGGCGCCCGCGCGCTGGAACGCGGGCACGTGCTCGAACATCTGTACCGAGAGGTGCGCGCTCCCCGCAGCTACGAAGGCACCTCGGAAATCCAGCGGGAGATTATCGCCAGATCACTGTTCCGGTCGATGACGAACCGCCCGCCCGCCCGATAGCAGACACCATATTTGTGATTCTTAGTATGGTGGAAGTTGGGCGATGTGTTGGGTTATTTCCCCTACACTCATCATTCATTGGCGGCGTCCAACCTCGAAAAAGGCGGCGCAGTGTTGTAGTTGTTCGTTGCATCAAACGTCCCCGACAAACTCGAAGCCCACCCACCTAAACTGAGCCACCATGGACCCCGTCGAACGGATGATGGACGACGACCTCGCCTCCCGCCGCCTCGGCATCGAGGTCCTGCACGCGGGGCAGGGACGCGCGACCGCACAGATGACGATCACGAAGGAGATGGTCAACGGCCACGCCATCGCCCACGGCGGCTTCGTCTTCATGCTCGCCGACACCGCGTTCGCCTGCGCGTGCAACAGCCACGGCCCAGTCACCGTGGCCGCTGGGGCCGACATCACGTTCGTCGCGCCGGCGCGCGAGGGCGACCTGCTGGTCGCCAGCGCCGAGGAACGCACCCGGTACGGGCGGAGCGGCATCTACGACGTCACGGTGCGCCGCGGCGATGACGTCATCGCCGAGTTCCGCGGCCGCAGCCGCACGGTGGGACAAACCTAGGCGGGCACCGTCGCCTTCTCCAGGTCGGCGAGCGCGGTGTCCAGGTGCCCCAACATGCGCTGCAGGCTTGGCACGCTGCGCCGGCAGCCGGTGAGCCCGAAGTCCAGGGAGCCGTCGTAGGTGGTCACGGTGATGTTCAGGGCCAGTCCCTCGTAGGGGATCGAGACGGGGTACACGCCCTGCAACCGCGCGCCGTTCCAGTACAGCGGGCGCCGTGGGCCGGGCACGTTGGAGATGATGAGGTTGAACGGCGGCCGGCCGACCCGTACCACGCCGGGAATCGGGGAGAGCGCCATCGGGGCCAGTGCCAGGGCGCTGACCGCGGTGACCTGCAGCGGCGTCATGCCGGCGTAAATCCGCTTGCCGCGCTGCATGCAGGCGCGGATCGCGGCCAGCCGGGCGGCCGGATCGGCGAGGTCGGTGGCCAGCGTGCACAGGATCATGCCGACCGCGTTCCCGCCGTCGGCGTCGCCCCGGTGGGCGCCGCGCAGCGACACCGGGACCGCAGCCACCAGGGGACGATCCGGCAGGGCGCCGAGGTCGAGCAGGTACTGCCGCAGCGCGCCGGAGCACATGGCCAGCACGACGTCGTTCAGGGTGGCACCGTGGGCCCTGCGGATCGCGGTGACCCGGTCGATCGGGTACGCCTGGGCGGCAAAGCGGCGGGCGCCGGTGATCGGCACGTTCAGCATCGAGCGGGGGGCCTGGAACGGCAGCGCGCCGACCTGTTCCCGCCGCACCTGGTTGGCGACCTTGGCGAAGGCCGGCGCCAGGCTGGCCGCGTTGCCGACGGCGCCGGCAACCGACCGCAACGCCCGCAGCGGCGCCCGCGTCCCATTTGCGCCGGAGCGCCCGGGCCGCGCCGGCTCCGGCCCGAGTCGCTGGACCGGCGACCACGGGGCGCGCAGGTCACGGGCGTCCGGGTCGGTGGACAGCGTGGTGTCCAGCAGACGCAGCGCCGACACCCCGTCCAGCAGCGCGTGGTGGATCTTGTTGTAGGTGGCGAACCGCCCGTCGGCCAGACCCTCGATGACGTGGAACTCCCACAGCGGCCGGTGCCGGTCCAGCAGCGACCCGTGCAACCGGGAGGTCAGCTCCAGCAGCTCGCGTACCCGGCCGGGCCGCGGCAGCGCGGAGAGCCGCACGTGGTACTCCAGGTCCAGGTCGTCGTCGTTGGCCCAGGCCCACTGGCCGATACTGCTCACCGGCCCGCGCGGGCGCCGCCGGAAGAGCGGCCGCACCTCGTCCGTCTTC
>DASXRB010001146.1:0-3180 GCA_036506875.1 Kribbellaceae bacterium
AACGTCATCAGCCTGCCGCTGACCTGGTACTTCCTCTCGAACTACTTCGAGGTCGTGCTGGCGTGGGAGCGCGACCTGATCCACCAGGCGGAGGCGGGCAACCCGCGGTTCACCGCGACACTGCCGGCCGAGGCGTACCAGTGGATGCTCCCGGCGGTGGGCATCGGCCTGGCCGTCGGCCTCGTGTACGAGCTGCTGTTCCTGACCCGGACCGGGGCCACGCCGGGCAAGCGGGTCGCCGGTATCAGCGTGCGGCTGCGTGAGGTGCCCGGACCGCCACCGGCGATCGCGGTGCTCAAGCGCTGCGGGGTCTACTACGGCCTGAGCCTCGGCGGTGTGGTCCCGTACGTCGGGAGCCTGTTCGGCCTGGCCGGGCTGCTCAACCAGCTGTGGCCGCTGTGGGACAAGCACCGGCAGGCACTGCACGACAAGGTCGCCGAGACGAACGTGGTGATGGGCCGGCAGTCGCGGCGGTGAGCTCCTCGTCGTACCGGCGTTGACATATGCTCATATAGGAATATGATGGTCGCATGGCAAGAGCGGCGACCACGACCGACGCGTTCAACGCGGTGGCCGAGCCGAAGCGCCGGCAGATCCTGGACATCCTGGCCGGCGGCGAGCGCTCGGTGACCGAGCTCGTCGACCTGCTCGGACTGGCGCAGCCGCAGGTGTCCAAGCACCTGCGCGTGCTCCGGGAGGTCGGCGCGGTGGAGGTGCGCGACGCGGGGCGGCAGCGGCTGTACCGGCTGAACGGTGTGGCGCTGAAGCCGATCCACGACTGGGTCAAGGACTTCGAGCGCACCTGGACCGAGCGGTTCGACCGAATGGACGCCGTACTCGAGGAACTCAAGGAGGCGGACTGAGATGGTTGCGGGAACGAGCACGGGTACGGCGGTGGTGACGCTGCCGGCCGACGACCAGATCCTGATCACGCGAGAGTTCAACGCGCCCAGGCACCTGGTCTACAAGGCGTACACGACGCCGGAGCTGGTGAAGCGCTGGTGGACCGCGGACCGCGGCGAGGCGACGAGCGTCGAGATCGACCTGCGGGTCGGTGGCGCGTGGCGGTACGTGATGACCGCGAACGGCGGGTTCGAGGTGGCGTTCCACGGCGAGTACCGCGAGATCGTGCCGGACGAGCGGCTCGTGTCCACCGAGGTGTACGAGGGCATGCCCGACGCGGAGGAGCACGCGGCCCTGGACACGGTCACCTTCACCGAGACCGGTGATCGCACCACGCTGACGATCCTGGTGCAGCACAAGACCCAGGCCGACCGTGACCTGCACATCCAGTCCGGCATGGAGGACGGCCTGCAGGACGCCCTCGACCTGCTCGAGCAGCTCGCGGTCTCGCTGGCCTGAGGGTCAGGATCGCATCCGGCCCAGCGCGTTGTTCATGGCGGCGGAGACCGCGTCCTGGCCGTCGCGCCCGAGCGGCAGCACGCTGAGCACCGCCGGGATGATCAGGCTCAGGCGGACCGTGAACAGGCTGTCGGGCGCGATCTCCACGCCGGGCAGGTAGCCGACGCCGATCGCCGCGCCGGTCAGGATCAGCGGTACGACGAGCCGGTTCAGCCGCCGTACGAGTGTGACGTGCGGCTTGGGCTCGCCGGCTCGTCGTACCCAGTTGCCCCGCGCGGTCTCGACCACCTGCCGGCGTACGGTGGCGACCAGCGCGTCGTACTGGTCCTGGCTGTCGATCCGCAGCAGCCGGTGACCGTGGTCGCGGATCTCCTCGCTGAGGTGCCAGGCCAATGTGCGCGTCCACTGCCGGGCCGCGGCGGTGCCGGCGTGGGCGCGGACCGACTGGTCCAGCCTCGCCGGCGCCTTCGCGGCGATCTCGCGCACTTGCGCCTGCAGCTCGCGGCGGACGTGCGGTGTCCGCCAGCCGCGTCGGTGCCGTTCGAGCGCCTCCCAGGTGTCGAACAGCGCGAGCGCGGCCAGATGGTCCAGTCCTTGCACGCCGCTCTGCTTTCGCTGCCGGGCGTTGGCCCGCGGTGTCGCCGCGGCGACCACCAGCGCGGTGAGGACGAAGAACGCCACGGCGGCGAACCCGCTGAGCAGGAAGGTGGCGTCGGAGTGCCGCAGGTGGTCGAACCACAACGCCAGGCCGGCCGTAGCCCCGCCGACCTGGATCAGCACGACCGGGTACCCGGCCCACCGCGGGATCTCCTCGAAGCGGGCGAACGGCGCTGCCAGCAGCATCGGCAACACCATCCAGACGAACAGCAGCATCAGCAACGCCAGCGGCAGGCAGGGGAGGTACACCAGGTAGACGACGGCCAGGTGGGTGCCGCTCATCGCCCCGCCGGTCAGGCGCACCAGGGCGGCGGGAAGCCCGAGCAGCAGCGGTAGCAGCGGAACCCAGATCCAGCCGGTGAACTCGGTCGTCTCGAGCGCCGCGTCCAGCACCGCCTTGCGCCGCAGCGCGGGGGCCAGCGCCGTGCGCTCGGTCCCGTCCGCCGCGACCGCGTCCAGCCGCGCCAGCGCGCCCGCCCAGTTGGCCCGCGCCTTGTCCAGCAGCGGGTACTGGGGCGCCTGGTCCGCCTCCGTACTGGTGTAGGTGAAGCGCAGTGGGCCGCGCCGCACGCTCCTCGACTCCGCCACCTCGACGCCCCCATGATCTGGTTTTCGTGCACCGCAGTATGGCGGAGCGCGGCCCGTCGGTGGGGTCGGGCAGTCTGGTGCGATGACTGGTGTGCTGCGCTACTCGGCGTTCGACGTGGACGGTGCCGGTGGGAACCCGGCGGGGGTGGTGCTGGACGCCGGCGGACTGAGCGATGCCGAGATGCTGGCGGTCGCGGCCGACCTGGGCTACTCGGAGTCCGCATTCGTGACGGCCGCGGACGGCCCGGCGCTGCGGATCCGGTTCTTCAGCCCGCTGGCCGAGGTCGCGTTCTGCGGGCACGCGACGATCGCGACCGCGGTGGCGTATGCCGAGCGGCACGGCGCCGGCGAGCTGCGGCTGGCGACGGCGGCGGGGGAGGTTCTCGTCGGGACGGAGCCGGTCGGCGGCCGGATCCTCGCGACGCTGACGTCCGTGCCGCCGGCGGTGCGCGAGCCGGGGGACGGGATCGTCGCCGCCGCGCTCGCGGCGCTGCGCTGGGACGCCGCCGACCTCGACCCGGCGCTGCCGCCGCGGATCGGCTTCGCCGGCAACGACCATCTGGTGCTGGCGGC
>DASXRB010001147.1:0-3839 GCA_036506875.1 Kribbellaceae bacterium
CGGCGGGGGTTCCCGGCGTCACTTCCGCATCCCAGAGGACGCGACGCTGTCAACGATACACGCCCGCCAGCGTCGACTTCACCACTTGGCGAGCTGGGCCTGGATGGCGGTTGCGTAGGTGGCTACCTGGGCGTAGACGCCGGGGTAGCCCGCATCGGCGCAGCCCTCGCCCCAGGAGACGACGCCGAACAAGCGGCCGTTGAGGACGAGCGGGCCGCCGGAGTCACCCTGGCAGGAGTCCTTGCCGCCGTCGGGGTACCCGGCGCAGATCTCGCCGTCGGGCACGAAGTCCGCGCCGTACACGCCCGGCTGGGAGCACACCGCGTCGCTCAGCACGGGGGCCTTCACCGCCATGAACCGGTCGTACGGGCCGGTGTTCTCCGTCTCGCCCCAGCCGTAGACGACGGCCGGCGCGCCGAACCGGTCCGCCTTCTTGTTCGTCTCCAGCGGCAGCGTCTTCACCCCGGTGAACGGCGTCCGCAGCGTCAGCACGGCGACGTCGTGACCGCCGGTCCTGCCGTACCGCGGGTCGACCCAGATCCGGGCGATCCTCGAGGTCTTCCCGGCCTTCTTGTCGCGCAGGTCGTCGCGGCCCTGGATCGCGGTGTACGACCCGATCGGCTGGTCCATGCAGTGTGCCGCGGTGACCAGCTTGTTCGCCTTCACCAGCGTGGCGCCGCAGTACTCGCCGTTCGGGTCGGGGGAGAACCTGTTCGACAGCTGGATCGCCCACGGCGCGTTCTTCGTGCTCGCCACCGTGCCGCCGACGATGCGCTCCGGGCTGCCGGGCCGGGTGGCGGCCGACGCGGTGCCGGCGGCGAGACCGGTGGCGGCCAGCGTCATGACGGTCAGGGCGGACAGGGCGGTCCTGCGGGACATGCGTTCTCCTCCGGTGCGAAACGCCACGCCTCGGGCGGTGGGCGCGGTCGTCGTACCGACTCTGCCCCAGCAACCTGCCGCGCGAGCCACAGTCGGATCTCGGGGCTCGCTCAGCTCCATGCCGATCCCGTTGCGCCGATCTCCGGACACGTCGCCGGGCCGCTGGACAGGCGATTCCCTGTCCAGCGACCCGGCGTGGGGTACGACGCTTCGCTGACTCAGCCGCCGATCTGCCCCTGGAGCTCCTCGGCGTACGTCGCGACCTCGGCGTACACGCCCGGCTTCCCGGCCTGGGCGCAGCCGTCGCCCCAGGAGACGACTCCGAACAGCCGGCCGTTCAGGACCAGCGGGCCACCGGAGTCGCCCTGGCAGGAGTCCTTGCCGCCTTCCTTGTAACCGGCGCAGACCTCGCCGTTCGCGACGAACTGGCCGCTGTAGACCTCGCCGCAGTAGGCGTCGCCGAGTACCGGGACGGCGACCTTCTGGAACACGTCGGCCGGCCCGGTGTCCTTGGTGTCGCCCCAGCCGTACACGACCGACGGCGCGCCCTCGCTGTCGGCGGCCGGGTCGGTCTCCAGCGGCAGTGTCTCGACCCCCTCGAACGGTGTCGCGAGCGTCATCACCGCGACGTCGTGACCGGGTTCCTTCCCGTACGACGGGTCGACCCAGATGGCGCTGATCTTCGACTCGTTGCCGGTGGAGGTGTCGGACAGGTCGTCGCGGCCCTGGATCGCGGTGTACGTGTCGGCCGCCTCCTGCGCGCAGTGCGCGGCGGTGACGATCTTGCCGGCCTTCACCAGGGTCGCGCCGCACCACTCGCCGGTGCTGTCCGGCGAGCCGCTGTTGGACAGCTGGACGGCCCACGGGGTGTCGGCGGTGTGCGCGATCTCGCCGCCGACGATCTGGGCCTCGTGGTTGCCGGAGCCGGGCTGGTCGGGCACGGGCCGGGCGGCCGCGGTGCCGATGGCGCCGGCCGACGCGACGAGCAGGATGCCGGCCGCGAGGGCGGCTGCGGGCAGGCGGGAACGTCTGGACATGCGTTGCCTCACTTCGTTGGGCGGAACTGGGCGGGAGACGCGCACACGGTGCGTGACGTCTCTTAGCCAGGAGCGTGGCACGAGTCCGAACGGTTGTGGAGATATCACTTTGTGTGACATCGGAGTTATGGGCCGGGTTCTGTCGGTGCCGCCGGGCAGAATCCTGCGACGTGACCGCTGTGACCTCGACGCGCCCCACCACGCAGACGCTGTCTCGCGCGCAGGCGCGCCGGATCGCGCTGGCCGCGCAGGGGTTCGCCGACCCGCGCCCGCGCGGCGTGGCGGACAGCCGCGCGCTGAGCCGGGTGCTCGGCCGGATCGGGCTGATCCAGATCGACTCGGTCAACGTGCTCAGCCGCGCGCAGTACCTGCCGCTCTACTCCCGCCTCGGGCCGTACCGGCGCGACCTGCTCGACCGCGCCGCCGGCAGGGCCCCGCGCAAGCTGGTGGAGTACTGGGCGCACGAGGCGTCGCTGATCCCGGTCCACACGCACCGGCTGCTGCGCTGGCGGATGGCACGGGCGCACGCCGAGGCGTGGGGTGGCCCGCGCCGGATCGCGACCGAGCGGCCGGACCTGGTCAAGCAGGTGCTCGACGACGTCCGCGAGCACGGCCCGCTGACCGCGCGCGAGATCGACGACGACATGGAAAGAACCCAGGACTACAACTGGGGCTGGAACTGGTCGGACGTGAAGCGGGCGCTGGAGTTCCTCTTCTTCGCCGGCGACATCACCGTCGCGGGGCGGAACTCGCAGTTCGAGCGCCTGTACGACGTGCCGGAGCGGGTGCTGCCCCGCGTCGTACTGGATGCTCCGGTGCCGGACGCGGCCGAAGCGCACCGGGAGCTGGTGCGGATCGCGGCGCGGGCGCACGGGGTGGCGACGGCGCAGTGCCTGAAGGACTACTTCCGGACCGCGCCGGAGCCGACCGCGCGGGCGATCGCGGAGCTGGTCGAGGCCGGGGAGCTGGAGCCGGTGTCGATCGAGGGCTGGAAGCGGCAGGCGTACCTGCACGCCGGGGCGCGGCTGCCGCGGCGGGTGAACGCCCGGGCGCTGGTGAGCCCGTTCGACTCGCTGGTGTTCGAGCGGACCCGGACCGAGGCACTGTGGGGCTTCCGGTACCGGATCGAGATCTACGTGCCCGCGCCCAAGCGGGTGTACGGGTACTACGTCCTGCCGTTCCTGCTCGGCGACAGGCTGGTCGCCCGGGCCGACCTGAAGGCGGACCGTGCCGCGGGAGTGCTGTTGGTGCAGTCCGCGCACGCCGAGGAGGGCGCACCGGTCGAGACCGCGGCCGAGCTGGCCGCGGAGCTGGTCCAGCTGGCCGGCTGGCTCGGGCTGTCAGGCGTGAGCGTGAACGGCGGCGGCGACCTGGCCGCGCCGCTCGCGCTCGAGCTGCGCGGCAGCTGACCACGGCGGGAACGAGGCGCGCCGCCCGGCCGTTTGTCCCCGTAGACGGCGGAGTCCTGCCCACGTGAACACGGGTTCGCCTACCATGGGGACGCCCGCGGCACGCAACCGGCGACCGCCGGCGGTCAAACAGCCCAAGGAGTGAACTCCCCACCATGAAGGTGCTCGACAAGATCCTGCGGATCGGCGAGGGCAAGACCCTGCGCCGACTCGAGGGCATCGCCAAGCTGGTCAACTCCATCGAGGACGACTACGTCGCGATGAGCGATGAGGAGCTGCGGGGCCAGACCGCCGACTTCCGGCAACGTTTCGAGAACGGCGAGTCGCTCGACCTGATCCTTCCCGAGGCGTTCGCCACCGTGCGCGAGGCCGCCAAGCGGACCCTGCACCAGCGGCACTACGACGTGCAGATCATGGGCGGCGCGGCGCTGCACCTGGGCAACATCGCCGAGATGAAGACCGGTGAGGGCAAGACGCTGGTCGGCACGCTGCCGACGTACCTGAACGCGTTGTC
>DASXRB010001148.1:0-1941 GCA_036506875.1 Kribbellaceae bacterium
GCGGTAGATCTCCTCGAGCAGGAGGGCACCGTCATCGCGGCCGGTGAGCGCATCGACCAGCTCCGCGCACATCCGGTTCAGCACCGACGTGCGAAGGAGGAAATCGCGCACGTGCTCGGGCTGGTTGGCCAAGACCTCCTCACCCAGATAGTCGACGAGGTGGCGGTCCGCACCGGTGAACCGCGCGATGAACTCCGAGCGGTCCGTTCGATCGGCCAGGCGCAGCGCGGCGAGCTGCAGACCGGCGGCCCAACCCTCGGTCCGCAGGACGAGGCGGTGCACGTCGTTCGGGGAAAGGGCCAGGCCGAGCTCTCCGTTGAGCAACGCTGCGCCTTCGTCGACGGTGAACCGGAGATGGTCTGCACGTACCTCGACCAGATTGCCGCGCACGCGCATCCGGCTCAGTGGAAGGGGCGGGTCGGACCTGGTGCTCATGATCAGGTGCAACTGCGACGGGCAACGGTCCAGCAACGTCGCGACCGATTCGTGCACCTGCGCCTTGGTGACCAGGTGGTAGTCGTCGAGGACGATCACGACGTCAGCCGTGGCGGCCGCTAGGTCGTTGATGAAGACGGGCAGCACATCGCGCAGGACGTCGGTGCCCGGCGCATCGAGGCGGCGTAGCGCGGCGGTGCCGAGCTCCGCACCGGCGCGGTCGGCCGCCAGCAGCAGGTAACGCCAGAACCGCTTGATGTCGTCGTCACCCGAGTCGAGAGAGACCCAGCCGGTGGTGACGTCGTCGCGCCGCAGCCAACCGGAGACCAGCGTGCTTTTGCCCCAGCCGGCCGGGGCGACGACGAGAGTCAGCGGCACACGGAGGCCCTCACGCAACCGCGCGTACAGCCGCGGGCGCGAGACCGGCTCCTGGCGCGGGCTCGGCGCGAACAACTTTGTCGCGATTACGACCTCTTGTGGGCCAGCCGTCATCTTGGCGCTCCCCCGTCGGACATCGGCCGGGCCCTTGGACTGTAACGCCGCCGGGGTGCCCGGTGACCAATCCAGGTGATCGATTCAGCAGCCTGTAATGAGGCCTGGTGAACTGAGATGTCCGATCTGTGGACGCTCGGGGTACCTGCGGCGGAGAAGGTTGTCCGCACCGTCCTCGTCTACGGCGGTCTGGCACTGCTGCTTCGGGTGGCCGGCAAGCGCAACCTCGCCCAGCTCAATTCCTTCGACCTCGTCGTGGTGCTGCTGCTGTCGAATGTCGTGCAGAACGCGATCATCGGGCCGGACGACAGCTTGACCGGCGGCTTGCTGGGCGCCGTCGTGTTGCTCGGCGTCAACTCGCTCGTCGTGCGAGTCGTCAACCGATCCGACCTCGCGGTGCGCGTGTTCGAGGGCGAGGACATCCCGCTCGTCAAAGACGGGCGGTTCGTCGATCGGTCGCTGCGCAAGGAAGGTTTGCGCCGCGCCGACGTCGAGGCAGCGCTGCGCGCCCAGAACGCCGATGGCGCAATGGACGTCGCCGAGGCGACGCTCAGTCCGGGCGGCAGCATCGTCGTCTGGCTCAAACCCGAGCAGATGAACGCGACCCGCGCGGACCTGGCTGCGATCCGAACTCGCCTGGACGCCATCGAGCGTGCACTCGGCCGCTCGTCAGCCTGACCGCGCAGATTCGCCGGCGTACCAGGCACAGTCGCTACCTTCGCGGGTCGCGGTCAGAGATCGGTGGCGATTATCCGGTCGGCCACGTCGGCGATGTCTGCGCCGACGATGTCCGGTTGCAGACCGAGCGGGCTCGTCACCATGCCCGGCCGCGCCACGAATGCCGCCGCGCACCCTGCCTGCAGCGCGCCGGCGACGTCCCAGTGATGGGCGGCGACCAGCCGCACGTCGCCGGCGGCAACGTCGAACGAGCGGGCGACCGCGAGGTACGGCTCCGGTGCGGGTTTGAGGCGGCGGACGCTGTCCGCGGAGATGACTGCGTCGAACAGATCGCGG
>DASXRB010001149.1:0-2738 GCA_036506875.1 Kribbellaceae bacterium
GACGTCAGTTCTGCCTGCCCGGCACTCGGTCGACATCGAATCCGGTGCGGGACTTCAGAGACTATGCCACGACCTGCGCCAGTTCGTCGGCGCCGGTCTGCTGCTGTCCCGCATGCCCGGTGACGACGACCTCAGCGAAGAGGTCCGGCACCGGCTCGACCTCATCCACCAGCAGTTCGCGTCGATCGCGGAGCTGGTGGCCGCCGAGACCGCCGAACGCGCCGCCGAGCCGCCGAAGGACTGGATCCTCGACCTGGTGGAGCTCGTCGACGAGTGCGTGCGCGTCGTGCAGCTGACGCACCGGGTGACGGTCGACGTCACCGCGGTACCGGCAGCCGCGGCTTACGGCGACCCCGCGCTGCTGCGGCGCGCGGTGAGCAACGTGCTGGACAACGCCTCTCGCGCCGCGGGTCACGCCGGCAAGGTGACCGTGCAGGTCGGGACCGACGACGACGAGACCTGGCTGGAGGTCTCCGACAACGGCGCCGGCTTCGGCCGGATCAAGCGCGGTACCGGCCACGGCCTGCAGGTGGTGAACTCGGCGGTCCGGGCAAGCCGCGGGCGGCTGGAGATCTCCAGCGGTCCCGGCCCCGGTACGACGGTCCGGCTGCGACTGCCGTCGCACGGCCTGTCCGGTCACCGGCGGTGAGGCTCGTCCTGCTCGGCAGCCACCGGCTGTTCGTCCAGTCGCTGGCCGCCGCTCTCACCGCGGCGGGACACCAGGTCGACCTGGTGACCGCCGGCCCCGGCGTGCTCGCACCCGAAACTCCACTCGTCCCGGTGCCGGACGTCTGCCTGCTCGACGCCGACCTGCAAACCCCCGACCAGTGCGGCGGAGCAGCAGGTCAGACGTCCGGCGCCGGGCTCGTGGGGCTCGCGCACGCGATCGCACCGGACGCGCCGGTGGTGCTGCTGAGCGGTGAGTGCACGCCGGCGACCTGGGCGGCGTACGACGACCACCTGGTGGCCGGCATCGTCAACAAGGTCTGCGGTGTCACCGTGCTCGACGAGGTGATCGGCCGGGTGTCGCGCGGCGAACGCGTGATCGAGGGCTGGACCCGGCCGGTGCGGTCGCGGCAGCCGTCCCGGCTGGACCGGCTGAGCGCACGCGAGCACGAGATCCTCGCGCTGATCGCCGAGGGGCTGTCCACCCGGGCGATGGCCTCCGAGCTCGGCGTGAGCACGAACACGGTGCGGTCGCACGTGCAGAACGTGCTCGGCAAGCTCGGGGTGAGCGACCGCGGCAAGGCGGCCCGGATCGCCGCCGAGGCGGGTATGACGACGGCCCGCCCGGAGCGCGCCGTCCCCGACCTGAGCCTCGTCGGCGCGCCGCGTCCGGACGAGGCGATCGACATCCTGCTGGTCGACGACCACCGGGTGCTGGCCGACGTGCTCGCGCTGCGCCTGAGGATGGAGCCGGCGGTACGACGGGTGGAGCTGGCCTCGTCGGTGCCGGCCGCGCGGGCGGTGCTGAACAGCTACCGGCCCGACTTGATCCTGCTCGACCTGAACCTCGAGCACAGCAGTGGCCTGGAGCTGTTCGCCGACGGGGCGTCGTACCCGACCGTGCTGGTGCTGTCCGGCGACAGCGACCCGGACCGGGTGATCGAGGCGCTGCACGCCGGTGCCGCCGGCTGGATCTGCAAGGACTCCGAGGTGGACCTGCTGCTGCGCTCGGCCGCCCGGGCGCTGCGCGGTGAGCTGGTGGTGCCGCGCGCAATGCTGCAGCCCGTGCTGCGGCGGCTGCTGCACGCGACCCGGCCGGACCAGCCGGGCCAGGGCTTCCTGGACGAGCTGACGCCGCGCGAGCGCGACGTGCTCGGCTGCCTGGTCGCCGGGTTGACCCGGTCCGAGGTGGCGGCCCGGCTGCACCTGTCGACGAACACGGTGCGTACTCATGTACAGCACCTGCTGCGGCGTGCCGAGGTGCACTCGACGGCCGCTCTGGTCGCCAAGACGCGCGCCCTCGGAGGCGTGAGGACAGCTCCGAAGCGGCCCGTCGCGGCCCTGGTCCCATTGGCGTAGTCAGGCTCACCCTCTCGCCTGGTTTGGCCTCCGCTCGTCACGCCTAGTGTCGAAACGTCTGGAGGCTGGGGGGCCATCGGATCACTTTTCTTGAGCGTCCGAGGGAGCGGGGATGACTGCTGTTGTGCCGGCGCGCGCGCCGGAACTGACCGAGGTGCCGTTCGCGGACTGCTGCATCACCGCGGACGCGCAGGACGCGGCGCTGCGGGTGCTGCGGTCCGGGTGGGTGACCACCGGCCGGGAGGTGCTCGGGTTCGAGACCGAGTTCGCGTCGTACGTCGGGGCCAAGCACGCGGTCGCGGTGTCGTCGTGCACCGCCGGGATCGAGCTGGCGCTGCGCTCGCTGCGGCTCTGGCCGGGCGCCCGGGTACTGACGTCGACACTGACCTTCTGCGGTGCGGTGCACGCGATCGTGCACGCCGGGCTGTGGCCGGTGCTGGTCGACGTCGATCCCGGGACCGGCCTGCCGACGCCGGAGACGGTCGCGGACGCGGCCCGGTCGTGCGGCGGCGCGGACGCGATGGTGGTGGTGCACTGGGCCGGTGACCCGGCCGACGTACCGGCGCTGGCCGCGGCAGCTGAGCTGCCGCTGAGCCGGGTGGTCGAGGACGCGGCGCACGCGATCGGCACGTCGTACCGCGGCCGGCCGGTCGGCTCGACCTCGGCTGCGACCTGCTTCAGCTTCTACGCCACCAAGAACCTGCCACTCGGCG